>NZ_JBMPIX010000007.1:0-218221 GCF_049341065.1 Pacificoceanicola algae
TGACGAACTTGTCCCATAAGGTCTCCTTCCATTCCAACGAAAGGATCACACCATCAAACCGTGGGATCAAACACCTAATTCCATGATTTCACACTGATTGAATTTGGTAATTTTTCGTTGTATTTCAGTTGTTTGTGTGAAATTGTAAACTGGCGGAGGCCGCATTCAATTTCCCGCCCCCGGGGCACCGCAAAAACCCAATAAAAACAGTTGTTTGAGTTATTATCTCAACTTTGCGAAGCGTGCGAAGTAGCGCCTGGGTATCCGACAGCCCGTCAGAAATTGTATGCGTGTCGCGCACGCCTGTTGATACGTCATCAACGCTGAGAACGACATTCAGTGCGTCTTTCACAATAACTTCCTGAAAGGTTTTCGTCTTGAACAACCAACGCCGATGGCCCGATCGCGTTGAAATGCCAACAAAAAACGGGGCCGCATTGGCCCCGTTTCCAAACCATTCATGTTGTTCGTTTAAGGTGTGCGACCGCGCAGCGCGCGGGCCACCATGGCGACGACGAAGAGGATCAGGAACAGGAAGAACAGGACCTGCGCCACACCTGCAGAAGCCGATGCAATGCCCCCAAATCCAAAGACACCCGCGATGATCGCGACCACAAAGAAGATTACAGCCCAGTACAGCATTGTCTTATCCTTTCGGTTGATCTGAGTTCTGATGGCTTAACCGCCGGTAAGCCAAAAAGTTCCCGCGGAACCTTAGCGCCGCTCATCCGTTGGTAAGGTGAAGCACCTGAAAAAGGAGACATGACATGACAACCGTTCATCCAATGGACCCGGAAACTCAGATCACCGGCAACCTTGATGCAAAGTCGGTGGCGGACAAGGCCAAACACGTTGCGGAAACGGCGAAGGATTCTGTGTATGACGTGCGCGAGCGCGCAACCAGCGCCGCGCATAATGCACGGGACCGGGCCGAATATGAGTTCGAGCGCGGCAAGGAGCAAATCGGTGCTGCCCGTGATGAGGCCGAGCGCGCTGTAAAAAGCAACCCCGGTCTGGCAGTTGCCGGTGCCTTGGGCGTTGGCGTGCTGATTGGTATGGCGCTGACATCGCGGCGTTAAGGGCCGAGTGAAATCATGTGAAGGGCGGTGCTTATGCGCCGCCCTTTTTGCGTGCTCAGGCCGTGTTGCAGACCATTGCGCCGCAAGTTGTTTGACACGAGGGTACGTGTTTTACCCAAGCGGCGTCCAGACGCCATCCGCCTTTGAGGATGCGATACAGGCTGAAATAAAATGCATCCCCTCCAGGCCATCCGTTATATTCGGGGCGTGCAGCCCTTTGGGCAAGGCTTCGCCGCGGTCCGCGTGGCGGATCATTGCTGCGGCTTCGTTGTAGATCGTGGCAAATCCCTCAAGATAGCCCTCGGGATGGCCGGGTGGAATGCGGGTCACGCGGTTCCCTGCCTCGGTTGATCCAGCGCCGCCGCGGGTCAAAATCTGCTTGGGCTGCCCAAAGCGGGTGAAGGTCATGACGTTGGGATTTTCCTGCGCCCATTCGATGCCGCCCTGGGTTCCATGCACCCGCAGCCGCAGTGCGTTTTCATTACCCACCGCCACCTGAGAGGCCCAGAGCATTCCGCGTGCGCCGCCTGCAAAGCGCAGCATCACATGCACGTTGTCATCCACCTGCCGTCCCGGCACGAAGGCTTGCAAATCTGCCGCCAGCTTATCGGTTTTCAAGCCCGTCACGAATGATGCGAGATTGAAGGCATGTGTGCCAATGTCGCCCACGCAGCCCCCGGCCCCGGACCGCTGCGGATCGACGCGCCAATCGGCCTGTTTGCCAGTGGTCTCCTCGGCCAGCCAATCCTGAACGTACTCTACATGCACCACGCGCAATTCGCCCAAATCCCCGCGCGCCACCATCTCGCGCGCTTGGCGGACCAGCGGATAGCCGGTGTAATTGTGCGTCAGGATGAACAGCTTGCCGCTGTCGCGCTGCGCCTTGGCGATCTCCTCAGCTTGCTCGGGCGTGGCCGCCAGGGGTTTGTCGCAGATCACATGGATCCCGGCCCGCAGGAAGGCCACGGCTGGCCCTGCGTGCATGTGGTTTGGCGTGACGATAGCCACGGCGTCGATGCCATCACTCCGTGCTGCCTCGGCCTTGGCCATGTCTTCGTAATCGGTATAGGCCCGCTCTGGGGCGATCCCCAGATCCGAGGCCGATGCCTTGGCCCGCTCGGCATCGGAGGACAAAGCCCCGGCGATCAGTTCCCATTGCCCATCAATACGCGCGGCGATCCGGTGTACACCGCCAATAAAGGCCCCCTGTCCGCCGCCGACCATGCCAAGTTTCAGTTTCATTATGCGGTCCCCAGCATTTTGCGGATGGCGTCCATATCCGTCTCGCCCCCGGCGAAATCGTCAAACGCCCTGTCCGTCACTTCGATGATGTGCTGCTCGATGAACGGCGCGCCTTCGGCGGCGCCCTGCTCGGGTGATTTCAAGCAGCATTCCCATTCCAGCACGGCCCAACTGTCATAGCCATGCGTGGCAAGACGCGAGAAAATCGCGCCGAAATCCACCTGCCCGTCACCAAGGCTGCGGAAGCGGCCCGCACGGCCCAGCCAAGGCTGGTAGCCGGAATAGACCCCCTGACGGCCATCCGGGTTGAACTCGGCATCCTTGACGTGAAAGGCGCAGATGCGCTCGTGATAAATGTCGATGAATTGCAGGTAGTCCATGCATTGCAGCAGGAAATGGCTGGGGTCATAGTTGATCCGGCAGCGGGTGTGCCCCTTGCAAGCGTCAAGGAACATCTCCCAACTGGCGCCGTCGAACACATCCTCTCCCGGATGGATTTCAAAGCCGATATCGACCCCGTTTTCCTCGTAATGATCAAAAATCGGCATCCAACGCCGCGCCAGTTCGGCAAAAGCCTCTTCTACCAACCCAGCGGGGCGCTGCGGCCAAGGGTAGAGGAACGGAAAGGCGAGAGAGCCGGTAAAGCTGACCGTGGTGTCGAGGCCAAGGCGCCGCGAGGCGACCGCCGCCTTTTTCACCTGATCCACCGCCCATGCCTGCCTCGCCTTGGGGTTGCCATGCACCGCAGCCGGGGCGAAGGCGTCAAAGGCTGCATCATAGGCCGGGTTCACGGCGACAAGCTGGCCTTGCAGGTGGGTCGAAAGCTCGGTGATCTGCACACCTGCGTCGGCGCAGATGCCCTTGATCTCGTCGCAATAGGTGTCGCTGTCTGCGGCCTTGTCCAGATCGAACAGGCGCGCGTCGAAGGTTGGGATCTGCACGCCCTTATAGCCAAGGCCCGCCGCCCATTTCGTGATATTTTCCAGAGAGTTGAATGGCGCATCATCGCCCGCGAACTGGGCAAGGAACAGCGCGGGGCCTTTGATCATTCCGGGCATTTCGGTCTCCTACTCTTCAAGTGGTCTCGTGATAGCGGACATAGGCAAAACGGCGGCTGTCCTGGGCCCAGCAGGGCACGTTCAGCGTGCCCTGGCCGCCAAAAAGCGTGGTCAGGCCGCGCGACGGGCCGCCCTCGGCTGGCATAAGGCGCAGGTCGACTTGACGACCAAACGGGTGGCCTTTGGTGCCGGGGGGATAGGCCAGATAGAGGATGTGCCGCCCGTCCGGCGACGGATGCGGGAACCAGTCCACGGTGTCGCTATGGGTCATTGGTTGCGGGTCGCTGCCGTCAACGCGCATCCGCCAAAGCGCCATGCCGCCGCCGCGATCCGAATTGAACCAGATGTGCTGACCGTCGGGGGTGTAGTCGGGTCCGTCATAGTGGTGCGGGCTGGTGACCAGCACCTGTTCGTCGCCGCCATCCAAGGCACAGGTGGCGATGCCAAAATCGCCATTTCGCACACAGGTATAGCAAAGCCGCTTTCCGTCAGGCGACCAGCCATGCCACCAGCTAGGAACCTTGGGTGTGACGCGCTTGGGCGTCCCTCCCCCCACCGGAAGGGTGTATATACAGGATTTTCCCGTCTCGGTTTTGTCGCTGATCGCCAACACGCGGCCATCAGGCGAAATCCCGTGATCATTGTTCAACTGGTCAAGTCCAGTATCAACCGGAAGCAGTTCTGGCGCCTCCAGGGGCACGCGAAACAACCGCCCCTGCGCGTTGACAATCAGCGCGTTGCCATCGGGCGTCCAGTTGGGCGCCTCAACATGGCAGTCCGTGGCCAGCAGGGTTTGCACCTGCTGGCTTTCGACATCCATTATTTCCACAAAGGCTTTCACCGCGCCGGGCCTTCCCGCTCGGCAGAGGCGGCCCAGAGGTTCACATTGGCATCCAGCGCGTATTGATCGATCTCGGCCAGTTCCGCGTCGGAAAACTGCAGATTTTCCACGGCGCCTACACAGTCCAGAACCTGCGACGGCCGGGAGGCGCCGATCAGGGCAGTTGTCACCCTCTCGCCGCGCAACACCCATGCCAGCGCCATCTGCGCCAGCGTCTGCCCGCGCCGTTCAGCGATGGCATTCAACGCGCGGATGCGGCCCAGAACCTCGTCGCTCAGGAACCCTTCGGGCAGCGATTTCCCCTGTGCGGCGCGGCTGCCTTCCGGGATACCGCCTAGGTATTTCTTGGTCAGCATCCCCTGCGCCAACGGCGTAAAGGCGATCGAGCCGATGCCCAGATCGTCCAGCGCATCCAGCAAACCGTCGTCTTCGACCCAGCGGTTGATCATCGAATACGATGGTTGGTGAATCAGGCACGGCGTGCCCAGATCTTTCAGGATCGCCGCCGCTTCGCGGGTTCTTGCTGCATTATAGGATGAAATCCCCACATAAAGCGCCCGCCCCGAACGCACAATATGATCAAGCGCCATCATGGTTTCTTCCAAGGGCGTGTCAGGATCAAAGCGGTGGGAATAGAAGATATCGACGTAGTCCAGCCCCATACGTTTCAGCGACTGGTCGCACGAGGCGACCAGATACTTGCGGCTGCCCCATTCGCCGTATGGGCCGGGCCACATGCCATAGCCCGCCTTGGAGCTGATGATCAGCTCGTCCCGGTAGGGGGCAAAATCCGTGCGCAGGATTTCCCCAAAGGCCAGTTCCGCTGCACCCGGCTCTGGGCCATAGTTGTTGGCCAGATCGAAATGGGTGATGCCCGCGTCAAACGCCGCGTGGCAGATCTCGCGTTTGACCTGATGCGGGGTGTCATCGCCAAAGTTGTGCCAAAGGCCTAGCGAGATGACCGGCAGTTTCAGTCCCGAGCGCCCGCAGCGGCGATATTGCATCGTGTCGTATCGATTGTCTGAAGCCTGCCAAACCATCTGCTTGTTTCCTTATGCCAAGAGGGCCTGCGCGCCCTCGGGGCTGAGCGCCTGAGGCCGATCGCAAGTGGTTGTCATTGTGACCCAAGAGCGGTCTTCTCCGGCTTGAAGGATCGCGGTCATGACTTCAACCACATGTGTGGCCAGTTCCTGCGAGCAGCGGTGCGGGCGTCCCTCAAGAATGCCCTGTGCCATATCGGCAAGTCCTGCACAGCGATAATTTGCCCGTGGGTTCCCGCGCCCGTCTTCGATGTTGTTCACGGCAAGGGGATGACCGCGCCCCTCCAAGGCTTCGGCGCCGTCGGGTGTTGCCAACAGGATATCGCCGCCGAAAAAGTTCGGATCGGGAACATAGAGCGAGCCATCAAGCCCGTAAAGTTCCATGTTTTCATGGCGATGCGCCTTGACGTCCCAGCTTGCGCCCAGTGTCACGATGGCGCCGTTCTGAAATTCAAGCAGCGCGTGAATATTGGTCGGCGTGTCCACCGGGACCATCTCGCCATCGCGCGGGCCATTGGAAATGGTGCGTCGCTCTGATCCCTTGCCGGTCATTGCGGCCACGGCTTTGATCGGGCCGATCAACTGCACGAGGTTGGTGATGTAATAGGGCCCCAGATCAAGGATCGGTCCGCCACCGGGCTGAAAGAAGAAGTCCGGGTTCGGGTGCCAATGCTCCATGCCAAAGGACATGACGTGGCAGGTGCCGCCGATGACCTTGCCGATGGTGCCTTCGTCCAGAACTGCGCGCGCCAGTTGGTGCGCCCCGCCCATGAATGTGTCGGGGGCCGAGCCCACACGCAGGCCCTTTTCTGCCGCCAGTTTGCGCAAGGCCTCGCCCTCGTCCAGCGTCAAGACAAAGGGCTTTTCCGAATAGCTGTGTTTGCCCGCTTCCAGAATGTGCTTGGACACTTCGAAATGCGCAGCAGGCACGGTCAGGTTGACGATGATATCAATGTCGTCCGAGGCCAGCAAACCCTCCACGGTTTCCACCCGCAGGCCGAATTCCTCAGCCCGCGCCTTGGCAGCTGCTTCGCTGATATCCGCGCAGGCCCGCATCTCGATGCCTTTGAACAGTGGCGCGAGTTTCATGTACGCAGCCGAGATGTTGCCGCAGCCGATCACGCCTACTCCCAATGTGCTCATGTCTCAGTATCCCTTGAAAGCTTCGATGGACCGTTTGGCGAAACGCTCAATGTCCGAGGGTTTGTCATGTTCCATAACGAACAGATCGACGCCCGCAGCGCGCAGGGCTTGCATGATGCCGGCCCAATCCATCGTGCCTTGGCCGACATCGGCCCAGCCATCCTCGTCCAGACATTCGCCCGCTCGGGCAATATCCTTGATATGCGCCGTGGTAATGCGCCCCCTGTACTTCTCGATCCATTCCAGCGGGTCGCCGCCGCCACGTACAACCCAGGCCACGTCCATTTCCCAGTCGATCGAGGGGGCCTCGGTCAGCAAGATGTCCATCGCGGGGCTGTCGCCCATGAACTCCCAGTGATGGTTGTGCCACCCGAAGGCAAAGCCAGCATCCTTGACCTTTTTCGCGGCGGTTTCCAGCCGCGCAGCGATGGCTTTCCATGCAGCAAGATCGGGCGTATCGGTCCGCAGATCATCTTCCGGCGCGGGGCAGAAGACACGGTTCATGCCCAATGTCCGAGCCGTGTCCAGTGACTGTTCCAGCCCGTCCTCGAAGGAACCCACCGGGAAGAAATGCCCCGAAGGCATGCTAAGCCCATTGGCATCGAGCAGAGCTTTGAAGGCGGCCGGGTCTTCGTAGCTTCCGCCGAACCCCTCGACCTGCGTATAGCCCAGATCAGCCAGCAGTTTCAGCGTATCCGCCCAAGAGCCACCGTTGCGCGCGGAGTAAAGTTGAAAAGATGCATCCATAGTCATTGTCCTATTATGCCGTTACAGGCGTGCTTCACTTGTTTTGTCGAAAAGATGGGCGCGCGACGGGCTGAACCCGATCGGCAAAGCCTGACCGCGGCGGATGGTGGCCTGCCCATCCAACCGCACCCACATGGCCTGATTTCCAACCGTCACCCGCGCTAAAGTGTCGGACCCCAAAGGCTCGACCAGCTCGACGGTGCTGTCCAGACGCACGGGCATTGTCTCAGCCTCGGCGCCGCTGACGATATGCTCGGGGCGAATGCCGAACAGGGCGGGTGCCATGCTCACATCGCCCGCAAAGGCGTACCCTTCCAATGCGATGTTCCCGAGATCCGAAGCAAACTGTCCCTCGGTCACCGTGCCTTCTATGAAGTTCATCGAAGGTGAGCCAATGAACTGCGCCACGTACAAACAGGAGGGATGGTTGTAGATTTCATGCGGCGAGGCGAATTGCAGCACATGCCCGCCCCTCATGATCGCGATCCGGTCGGCAAGCGTCATCGCTTCGACCTGATCGTGGGTCACGTAGATCATCGTGTTACCAAGGGTCGCATGCAGCTGCTTGATCTCGACCCGCAGATCGGCGCGCAGCTTTGCGTCGAGGTTGGACAAAGGTTCGTCGAACAGGAACACATCGACATCCCGCACCAAGGCCCGGCCGATCGCCACCCGTTGACGCTGCCCCCCGGACAGGGCGCCGGGCTTGCGCTTTAGCAGCGGTTCGATCTGCAGGACCTTGGCCGCATGCGCGATCTTCTCTTTGATCTCGTGCTTCGGCAATCCGGCGTTCTTCAACCCGAAGGCCAGGTTCCCTTCAACCGTCATTTGCGGGTAGAGGGCATAGCTTTGAAACACCATGCCGATGCCACGCTTGCTGGGTTCTTCCCACGTCACGTTGCGCCCGCCGATGTGAATCTGACCGTCGGTCACATCCAGCAACCCGGCGATACAATTGAGCAAGGTGGACTTGCCACAGCCGGAGGAGCCGAGCAGAACGATGAACTCACCCTGCTCCACGTCGATATTGAGGTTCTTCAGAACCTCGACTGCGCCAAAGCTGAGCTTGAGGTTCTTGATCGAGATACTGGGTTCTGTGCGTGTCATGAGTTCAGCCTTTGACCGCGCCCGCAGCGATGCCGCGCACGAATAGTTTTCCAGAGACAAAGTAGATGACCAGCGGCACCAGCCCGGTCAGTAGCGTCGCCGCCATGTTGACATTGTATTCCTTGACCCCCTGAACCGAGTTGACGATGTTGTTCAGCTGTACCGTCATCGGGTAAAGGTCGGGCTTGGTATAGACCACGCCGAACAGGAAATCGTTCCAGATCCCAGTGACTTGCAGGATCATCGCGACAACGAAGATCGGCAGAGACATGGGCAGCATGATCTGGAAATAGATCTGCCAGAATCCCGCCCCGTCGACACGCGCCGCCTTGAACAATTCCTCGGGGAGCGAGGTAAAGTAGTTGCGGAACAGCAGCGTCAAGATCGGCATGCCAAAGATTGTATGCACTAGGATCAGCCCGCTCAGCGACCCGTAAAGCCCAATCTCGCGCAGCAGGATCACGATCGGGTACAGCATGACCTGATAGGGAATGAAGGCACCGAAAATCAGGATGGTAAAGAACAGGTCCGCGCCTTTGAACCGCCAGTTGGCCAGGGCATATCCATTGACGCTGGCAATCACGATCGAGGCGATCACCGACGGCACGGAAATCCGGACCGAATTCCAGAACCCGCGGCTTAGCCCGTCACAATTCAGCCCGGTGCAGGCCTCGGACCAGGCCTTGACCCAAGGCTCAAAGGTGATCTCCATCGGCGGGGAAAAGATATTGCCCATTCGGATTTCCGGCATCCCCTTGAGCGAGGTGACGACCATCACATAGAGCGGCAGCAGGTAGTACAGCGCCACCACGATCAATGTGCCGTAGATAAAGATATTGGCGCGGGTCAAGGCTTTGCGCGGGCGCGGTCCGGTCGGACCGCTCAGCGCATCCGCAGCGCGATCGGCGGCGATCACCGCGCCGGACAGGTTTGCAGGATCAGCCACGGTTCTTGCTCCCAAATTCGAGGTAAGCCCAAGGGATAATGACCACGGCCACGGCCAGCAGCATCATCGTCGACGCGGCAAAGCCCTGCCCAAGGTTCTGCCCGCCGAACATGTAGTCATAGACGTATTTCGCAGGCATCTCGGTGGAGATCCCCGGCCCTCCTCCGGTCTGCGCCACCACAAGGTCATAGACCTTGATGATGCCACTCGCGACCAGCACAAGCGTGGTGATGAACACCGGGCGCATCATTGGAATGACGATGAACAAATAGGTTTTCCATGCCGGAATGCCGTCAACCTTGGAGGCCTTCCAGATGTCCTGATCGATGCCGCGCAGCCCCGCAAGCATCAGCACCATCACCAGCCCCGAGCCCTGCCAGAGCCCGGCAATCATGATGCCGAAGATGGCGATGTCAGAATTATACAGCGGGTCAAATTCAAAACTGGTCCATCCAAGGCTTTGAACGATGTGTTGCACGCCGAAATCGGGGTTCAGGATCCACTGCCAAACCAGCCCGGTCACGATGAAGGACAGCGCGAACGGATAAAGGACAATGGTTCGAAACGTATTTTCGAACCGGATTTTCTGATCCATCAAAGCCGCCAGAAGGAAGCCAATGACAAAGCTGAGCACCAGCATGAACAACCCGTAAATGAACAGGTTTTCAATGGACATGACCCATCGGTTCGAACTCCAGAGCCGGTCGTATTGATCCAGTCCGACAAAGGACCATTTGGGCAGCAGTTTTGATTTGGTAAAGCTGTAAGCGACGGTCCAGAGGGTGCCTCCGGTGAAAACGACCAAGGCGGTCAGGATCATCGGGATGGCAGCGATCTTGGCTGTCTTGTTGCGAAACAGCTGGTTCGGGCGTGAAGCGGACATGGCGCCCCCGATCAAATGTTTGAAGGGTCAGGATGGGTGGGCCGACCCAAACGGGGCCGGCCCGATCAGCAAAAGATCAATCCGCGTCAGCGATGATCGCGGCAAAGCGCTCTTGCGCGGCTTCCGCGGTGATGCTGGCATCGGCAAAGAACTCGACAAAAAGTTCTTCGATTTGCGTGCGTGTATCCGAGGAAACCAGCTGGTTGAAATCAGGAATGGAGTCGCCGGAAGCAAGGATATCCAGACCCTTTTTCATGCAATCGTTGGCAGCAGCCAGGTCGACATCGCCCCGCACTGGAAGCGATCCCTTCTTGAGGTTGAAGGCCACCTGCGTTTCCGGGTCCAGAAGAACGGCTGCCAATTCACCCTGTGCAGCAGACATTTCCGGGTCGTCAAGGACCGGGAAATAGAAGGCATCGCCGCCCGCCTGAAGCGTCTTGTTCACGCCCAGACCGGGAAGGCAAGTATAGTCCTGACCTGCGACCTGACCGGCCACCTGGAATTCACCCTGTGCCCAGTCGCCCATGATCTGACCACCAGCCTGACCGGTGATCACCATGTTCGTCGCCTGGTTCCAGTCCTGAACGTTCGAGTCCGCCGACAGCTTGCGCGCATTGTCAGCCGCCTGGAAAATCCGCGCGACTTCGGGGCCAGCGGCAACCTCGGCGTTCTTGTCGCCATAGACCGAAAGATAAACATCCTTGGGCAGCAGCGAGATCATCATGACATTGAATGCGCCACTTTGCTGCCAGCCCTGCTGCCCCATGGCCATCGGGACTTTGCCCGCCTCGATCAGCGCAGGGGCGGCGGCAACGAATTCGTCCCAGTTGGTCGGCACCGCAACGCCCGCGTCTTCGTAAGCCTTGTGGCTCAGCCAGAGCCACTGCCAAGAGTGGATGTTCAGAGGGGCGCAATACACCTTGCCATCGACCGTGCAGGCGTCAAGCAACGAGGGCGGGTTGATGACTTCACGCCACTTGCCTGCCTCTGCGATATCGGTCAGGTCGCGCATCAGGCCCGCCTCGACCAGTTCCTCGGCCTGACGGCCATGGTTGAACTGGGTGGCCGCCATCGGATCGCCGCCGGTGATCCGCGAAATCATGATCGGGCGCGCGGTGTTGCCAGATCCGGCGATGGCGCCGTCAACCCACTTATGTTCAGTCTTGGCCTCAAACGCCTTGGCAAGTTCGGCCACGGCGGCAGCTTCGCCGCCCGAGGTCCACCAGTGCGTGACCTCAAGGTCAGCGGCCGAGACGGCCCCTGCGGTGCAAAGTGCGGTCGTTACCGCAAAAACAGTGCGAAGAGTCTTCATCTTCATCCTCCCTTGGGCCCTTCTCACAAAGACCCCGTTTATCTTGACGGTTTGAATTTCGTTCTTCAGAACCGCTGTTGTAATCGTTTACATCTGACGGCGCAATTGCCCCTGAAAACGATTACACATATGGTTTTCCGGGAAGCCCCGACTTGTCAAGGCCTGCCTTTCGATGAATACGTGAACCGCAAAAGGGACCGGGATCACATGGCACAGAAAACAGTCCGAATTCAGGATGTTGCCCGCGCGGCCGGAGTATCCACGGCAACGGTCAGCCGCGCACTGTCCAACCCCGACATCCTGTCCGAGACCACCCGCAAGGTTGTGCAGGAGGCGATTCGGGCAACCGGCTATCGCGTCAACCAAGCCGCGCGAAACCTGCGCAAACAGCGCGCGGGGGCCGTGCTTGTGCTTGTACCCAACCTTGGGAACCCGTTCTTTTCGCAAATTCTGGCAGGCATCAGCGCGCGGTTCTCGAACAGCGACTACTCGGTGCTGATCAAGGATACAGACGGACTTGCCGATCATGACGCCGGTCTTGTGGACTACTTTCTGGATGGCCGGGTGGACGGGATGATTTCGTTGGATGGGGGTTTGAGCCAGACCCAATTGAACACCTTCGAAACAAGCGGTGCCTCGGGCAAGATCGTCTTTGCCTGCGAATGGGTCCATGACTGCCCCCTGCCCTCCGTGCGCAGTGACAACGCAAAGGGGGCGCGGCTTGCCATCCAGCATCTGCACGAACTGGGCCACAGCAAGATCGCCCACATCACGGGCCCACAAGGCAACGTCCTGACCGCCACCCGGCGCGAAGGCGTGTTGCTGGAACGCGACCGGCTGGGCCTGCCCGCGCGGCCCGAATGGATCATCCGAGGCGATTTCTCGATGCAGTCCGGCCATGATGCAGCGGCGCGGATCCGAGCCATGAAGGATCGCCCCACCGCCGTCTTTTGCGCCTCGGACATGGTTGCCTTTGGCCTGATCGCGGGCCTGACCGAAGCTGGCATCCGCGTGCCGCATGACATCTCGGTCGTGGGTTTTGACGATATCGAGATGTCGCAATTCTACATCCCGGCGCTGACCACGATCCGGCAGGACCGTCGCCGTCTGGGGTGCCGCGCGGCGGATCTGTTGCTGGAACGGCTTGACCCGCTAACCGCAGAGCGCGCCGATAGCGCCATCGAACTGGTCGATGTCAAACTCATCAATCGGGCCAGTACCGCCACCCCTCTGGAATGACGCTGGACGCCCCCAGCCAGCAAGCCTAGGTTGCCGCGAATTCTAATGACCGAGGCAAAGACCATGGGCGCATGCATGACATGCAGGCACTGACCAAACTGGCCCACAGCGCGGGTGCGGTGCCCTAAGATTTGACGGCCTCGAACGCTGAGTTTGCGGTGGGCTGCACCTACAAATACCTCAATGGCGGTCCCGGCGCGCCGGCCTTCATCTATGCCCGCCCGGATCTGATCGAAGGGGTTGACCCGGTCCTTTCCGGTTGGCTGGGCCATGCCGCCCCCTTCGCGATGGAACCGGGGTACCGCCCCGCCATGTCGACCGAGCGCCTGCGCGTCGGCACGCCCGCGATCGTGCAATTCGCCATTCTGGACACGGCGCTGGACGCCTGGGACGGCGTTGACATGTCCGACCCGCGCGCTGCCTCCCTTCGTTTGTCCGAACTGTTCATCGCGCAGGTCGAGGCCCGTTGCCCGCAATTGACGCTGGCCTCACCGCGTGACCCGAGCCTGCGCGGCTCGCAGGTGTCCTTCGCGTTCGAGCACGGCTATCCGGCGATGCGCGCGCTGATCGACCGGGGCGTGATCGGCGATTTCCGAGCGCCCGACATCATACGCTTTGGCTTCACCCCGCTCTATTTGGACGACGACGACATTCTGCGCGCCGCCGACATCATCGCCGAGGTCATGACATCCGAGGCCTGGCGCGCGCCGGAATATCAGGTTCGTTCTGCAGTCACCTGAACTGCCCGAAAAAGCTGTCAAACGCGTTCTATCTGCGCGAGTTCTGCACGTCTGCTGCGCACCGCCTGCATTGCGCGGCTGACATGGTCTTTGCACAAAAGAACTTTCGGCGCCACGCCGGTTGGGCAATAACCAAAAGCATGAGGATGACAGGTTTGAAAATTCTTCTGGTCGATGACGACCCACGCCTGCGCGACCTTGTGCGTATCGCACTCGAGCGCGCCGAGTTTGCCGTGATCACCGGCAACGATGGGCAAAGCGCCCTGACCCATGCCGCGCGCGAAGCGCCTGATCTGATCGTTCTGGACATCGGCCTGCCGGAAATGGACGGCTTTGAGGTTTGCCGCCGCGTTCGGGCGGGCTCAGACGTACCCATCTTGTTTCTGACCGCCCGCGACGATGAGATTGACCGCATTCTGGGCCTTGAGATGGGCGCCGATGACTATGTTACCAAGCCATTCAGCCCGCGCGAATTGGTGGCGCGGGTGCGGGCCATCCTCAAGCGGACCAACGGCGCCGGACAGCGCAAGGATGTGGTCCACGGTGCCCTGCGGCTGGACCGCGCGGCGCATCGGGTCTGGGTCGGCGCGGCCGAGGTGACGCTGACCTCGACCGAGTTCACGCTGCTTGACCACCTGATCAGCTATCCGGCTCAGGTCCGCTCGCGCCGCCAATTGGTCGAGGCGCATTGGGGCGCCAACAGCGCCGTGTCAGACCGCACGCTCGACAGC
Organism: Pacificoceanicola algae; assembly: GCF_049341065.1. NCBI lineage: Bacteria > Pseudomonadati > Pseudomonadota > Alphaproteobacteria > Rhodobacterales > Roseobacteraceae > Pacificoceanicola > Pacificoceanicola algae. The sequence goes on from NZ_JBMPIX010000007.1 coordinate 14,109, forward strand.
CATCTGCGCAACCTGCGGCGCAAGCTGGCCGAGGCGGGGGCGCCCGACGCGATTGAAACCGTGCACGGCGTCGGCATGCGCCTGGGATCTGCATGAGGCGCGGCTGGCGACCGTCGCTGGGCCTTGTCCTTGGCGGCGGGTTGTTCGGCACACTGGTGATCTCGCTCGCCGGGTTGGTGGTGTTCCGCTATCTCGGTCCCGAGATTGGCTATCGCAAGGCAGCACTGCTGCTCGGCGCAGGCATCGCCGCCAGCACGGCCATTCTGGGCTGGCTGCTGGTGCGGCTTCTGCTGCGCCCGATCACTGCGCTTCAGACCTATGCCGCGCAGGTCCAAAGCGCCCCTCAGGACCCCGCCGATCCGCCGCCCCATTTCGGCACCAGGGAATTGCACGCCACGGCGCTGAGCGTGATGAACATGGCCGAAACCCTGCGCGACCGGGAAAGCAACATGCGCAGCTATTCCAACCACGTCACGCACGAAATCAAGACCCCCGTTGCCGCCATCCGCGCCGCCGTTGAACTGCTGGAGGATGGCACGGAGCTGAACCAAGAGGATCGCCAACTGGTGGCCCGGATCGGCGGCGCCGGTCGCCAGATCGAATCCCAGCTAGAGGCCCTGCGCCGCGCCGCCCGTGCCCGCGAACTGCGGTACATCGGCCAATGCACCTTGGCCCAGGCGCTGGACGGCATGGACCATCATGACCTCGACATTGCTCTGGATGGTGATGATTTGGAACTGCCGTTGTCGAAAGAAGGGGTGCAGATCGTCCTCGGCCATCTCTTGCACAACGCCAAGGCCCATGGCGCGACAAGCCTGCGGCTGTCTCAGACCAAATCGCCGGGCGGGGTGACATTGCGGGTGCAGGACAATGGTGCCGGTATCTCGAACGGCAACCTGCCGCATGTCTTCGAGCCGTTCTTCACCACCCGCCGCGACAGCGACGGTACCGGCATGGGGCTGGCTATCGCGCGGACCATCCTGAACGCACACCGGGCCGATATTGCCGCGATCCCCGCGGATCAGGGCGCCTTGTTTGAACTGCGCTTCGCGGGCTAATTCTTGAAGAAATCGGCGCTCAGAACCTGCTCTGGCGCGTTTTGCGTGGGCACCTGCTTGGCCCATTGCGCGTATAGTCCGTTGGTGGCCCTGTTGTGCAAATCGTCCAGCGCGCCAATTGGATCGCTTTCGTGATAGTCTACCCGCAAGGTCAGCGGCGCCTGCGCAGGATGCAGAACCAAGAGCGCGGCCGACATCAATCCGCGGCTGTCACTGCCCGCCGACTCGCCGGCGCGCAGGGCCGCGATCAGACGCTCGGCAATACCGCCCGTCGCGTCGGAATAGCCTTCGGCCACCGCATCTAAAACCGCCTCCGAGGCCAGAAGGTTGCCCGCCACGATCCCGCCCGCAATCAGCCGATGGCCCATGGCCGGGGTGTTGTCCTCTCCGGTAAAGGCGGCGCCTTCGCCCTGCTGGCCCAATGCCGAAAGCTGCCGCTGTGCGCGGCCACTGTCCGGTTGCGTGACGGCCATCACCGCTTCATCTGCGGGCAGACCCAAAGCCAACCGGTCGAGCACCTCCTCGCCCCAGAAAGTCGACGGCGCTGCACCCTGACTGGCCGAAAGCCCCGCCCCAAGCCGCCCGCGCAAGACCCAGCCTCCGACGCATAGGCTTCCGGTGGTGGCAGCACCGCCAAAGGCGCCGGTGAGCGGATCTCGGACAAGAATTGAGTAAGTCATGAGCACTCTTTTAGCAGGGATGCCCTGAATTATCATGAAAAATTGACCGGTGCAATTTATCATGATAATTTGGAGTCAAAATAAACCGACAGGGAGTCGCCCAAGATGAAACTTTTGACCATGACGCGCCGGACCTTGCTGGCCGCCGCCACATCGACGCTTGCCCTTGGCACGCTGACCGCGCCTGCGCTGGCCCAGACGCCCGAAGGCGTGCTGATCGTCGGCCAGATCGCCGAGCCGAAGTCACTCGATCCCGCCGCCGTCACCGCCGTGAATGATTTTCGCATTCTGGTGAACGTCTATGAGGGTCTGGTCCGCTACAAGCCCGGCACGCTGGAGGTTGAACCCCAGCTGGCCACATCATGGGAGATTTCCGAGGACGGGTCCGAGTACACCTTTACCCTACGCGATGACGTGACCTTTCACGATGGCACACCCTTCAACGCCGAGGCGGTCAAGTTCAACTTTGACCGGATGCTGAAAGAAGATCACCCCTACCACAACACCGGCCCCTTCCCGCTGGCCTTCTTCTTTGGCTCGGTTCAGGAAACCGAAGTGGTCGATGAATATACCGTCAAGTTCAAGCTGAACGGCCCCTATGCGCCCTTCCTGTCAAACCTTGCCTATCCGACCGGACTGATCGTCTCGCCCGCCGCGGTTGAAGCGAATGGCGCCGACTTTGGCCGCAACCCGTCCGGCACCGGGCCGTTCAAGTTTGCCGAATGGCGCTCGAACGAAGCGGTGGTGATCGAAAAGAACCCCGATTACTGGGGCGATGCTGCGGGCACCAACGCGGTTGTCTTTCGGCCAATTACCGATGCCAACACCCGCGTGGCAGAAATGCTGGCAGGCGGCATCGACATGATGGTCGAAGTGCCGCCCACCTCGCTTGGTCAGTTCGAAGGCGATGGCTTCAATGTGGTCGAACAGGCCGGACCGCACGTCTGGTTCCTGATCCTGAACGCCAAGGAAGGCCCCTTTGCGGACAAGAAAGTCCGACAGGCGGCGAACTACGCCATCAACAAAGAGGCGCTGGTGAACGATGTGCTGGAGGGAACCGCCGAGGTGGCCGCTGGCCCGACCCCGCCAGCCTTTGCATGGGCCTATAACGAGGCCCTGGATCCCTATCCCTATGACCCCGAAAAGGCCAAGGCGCTACTGGCCGAGGCCGGGGCCGAAGGGGCGGAGCTGACATTCTACGTGACCGAAGGCGGCTCGGGGATGCTGGATCCGGTGGCGATGGGCACAGCCATTCAGGCGGATCTGGCCGCTGTCGGCCTTAACGTGACCATCGAAACCTATGAGTGGAACACCTTCCTTGGTGAAGTAAACCCGGGGCTTGAGGGCAAGGCAGACATGGCCGAGATGGCATGGATGACCAACGACCCGGACACCCTGCCCTATTTGGCGCTGCGCACCGATGCATGGCCCGACGCGGGCGGTTTCAACTCGGGCTATTATTCCAACCCCGAGGTCGACAAGCTGCTGGAAGAGGCGCGGGTTGCCACAGATCAGGGCAAGCGCGCCGAACTTTACAAGCAGATGCAGGTGATCGTGCAGGACGATGCGCCTTGGGTCTTTGTCGCCAACTGGAAGCAGAATGCGGTCACCTCGGACCGGGTCGAGAACTTTTCGCTTGAGCCATCGTTTCTTTTGCAGCTTTCGAAGGTTGTAAAGAACTGAGGGATTTCGGGCACTGACGCGCCCGATCCGCTGGGGGGCGCTGCCCCCCAGACCCCCCGGGATATTTGCGGACCAGTGAATGCGAAGGGCGTTGCCTCTGACATTCCTTGTCTGCCCGGTTTTACAAAGCCAGAGGGCTGCTTATGGGCGCGTATATTCTGAAACGGCTGGTCTCGGCGATCCCTGTGCTTTTGGGGATCACGGTGATCGTCTTCCTGATTATGGCGATGATCCCCGGTGATCCTGCGACCGCAATCCTTGGCAGCTATGCGACGCCCGAAAATGTGGCCAAGATCAACCGCGATCTTGGGCTCGATAAGCCTTTGGTCGCGCGGTATTTCATCTGGTTGGGCAATATGCTGACCGGTGATTTCGGGCGCTCGTTCAGTTTGAACAGACCTGTGCTGGACGAGATCCTTGAGCGGTTCAGTGCGACCTTGGTTCTGGCGGGAACGAGTTTTGTTTTGTGTTCGGTACTGGGGGTTCTGGCGGGCGTGGTCTCGGCGGCACGGCAGTATGGGCTGGCCGACAAGGCGATCACCTTTACCGTTCTAATCGGGATTTCGGTGCCCTCGTTTTTCCTTGGGATGATGATGATCCTGCTGTTCGCCGTGAACCTGCGGTGGCTGCCTGTCTCGGGGATGTATGCGATTTATGGCGGTGGAGATCTGCCGGATTTGCTGCACCATCTGGTGATGCCCGCACTGGCGCTGGCCGCAGTCGCAACCGGAGTTGTGGCGCGGCTTTCACGTTCGGCTATGTTGGAGGTGCTGCGGCAGGATTTCATTCGTACCGCCCGTGCCAAAGGGGTGCCCGAGCGAAGGGTGCTGATGGGCCATGCCCTGCGCGCCGCGATGGTCAGCATCATTCCTGTGCTGGGCATTCAGGCCGGATTTGTGCTGTCCGGTGCGGTCTATATCGAGATCGTGTTTCAGTGGCCCGGCGTGGGCCGCATGTTGGTCGACGCGATACTCAAGCGCGACATCCTGCTGGTGCAGGGCGGCGTGGTCTTTGTCGCTGGCTGTTACGTGTTGTTCAACATCGCGGTGGACGTCGCCCAAAGCCTGCTGGACCCGAGGATCAAGACATGAGCGTTTTCCTCAAACTGCTGTTGCGCAACCGTCTGGCGGCCATGGGGGCGGCGGTGCTGACTGCGATCCTTTTTCTGGTCATCATCACGCCTCTGCTGCCTTTGGCCGACCCGGATGTGACCGACACCGGCAAACGCTTTGTTCCTCCGTTTAGCGAGGGCGCGCTGCTTGGCACGGATCATCTTGGCCGCGATCAACTGGCGCGGTTGCTTTATGGCACAAGGCTGAGCATTGCCATTGGCATCGCTGCCGCAGTCATAGCGGCCTCGATCGGCAGCGCCATCGGGATCATCGCGGGCTATTATGGCGGTCGCGTGGACAATCTGATCATGCGCCTTGTCGATATGTTGATGGCTTTTCCCTATATCCTGCTGGCTTTGGCCATTGTTGCGGCGCTTGGTCCCGGACTGATGAATGCTCTTATTGCTGTCGCAGCGGTCAACGTGCCGTTTTTTGCCCGCAATATCAGGGGCGTCACCGTCAGCCTTGCGGGACGCGAGTTTGTCGACGCCGCCCGGCTCGCGGGCATGGGGAACACGCGGATCATCCTGTCGGAGATCCTGCCCAACGTGCTGCCTGTCATCGTCATCGCCATGTCCACTACGGTCGGCTGGATGATCCTTGAGACGGCCGGGCTGTCCTTTCTTGGCCTCGGCAGCCAGCCTCCGCAGGCTGATCTTGGCTCCATGTTGGGCGAAGCGCGCGCTGCAATGATCCGGGCACCGCACACCAGTGTTGTGCCTGGCGTGATGATCTTTCTCATCGTGATGAGCGTGAACCTCTTGGGCGATGGCATCCGCGATGCACTGGACCCACGGCTGAAATCCGGCGCGCTCAGCCGCCCCTTGGCGACCACCATGGTCGATCGTCACGGCGCCGTGCCCGCCGCCGATCAAATGGGCCTGCTGAACATTCAGGAGCTTGAGACTCAATTTCATGTCGGAGCGCGCGTTTATCGTGCCGTTGGCGGGGTGTCGCTGCATGTCAGCCCGGGCGAATGTCTGGGCGTCATCGGCGAATCCGGCTCGGGCAAATCCGTGACCGCCCTGTCCGTGATGGGACTTGTCGCCTCTCCTCCCGGCGTCATCACGGGTGGGGCGGTCCGTTATGCTGGCGAAGACCTGTTGGCGGCCAATTACGAAAGCCTGCGCAAGAAACGCGGTCAGAATGTCGCCTACATCTTTCAGGACCCTCTGGCGACGCTGCACCCGCTGTACCGCGTCGGGGATCAATTGATCGAGGCGATTTCCTCGCACCACCGGATCAGCCGGACCGAGGGGCGCAAGCGGGCGCTTGAGTTGCTGATATCGGTGCGGATTCCGAATGCCGAAAGCCGCCTGAACGACTACCCGCACGAGATGTCGGGCGGCATGCGGCAGCGCGTCGGGATCGCAATGGCGCTGGCCAATGACCCGGACGTGATCATCGCGGACGAACCCACGACGGCGCTGGATGTGACCGTGCAGGCGCAAATCCTGTCCCTGCTGGACGATCTGCGCCGCGAACGCGGTCTGGCGATCATCTTTATCACCCATGACTTTGGCGTGGTGGCGCAGCTGTGTGACCGGGTGGCGGTGATGTATGCCGGGCGGATCGTCGAAGAAGGCCCGACCAGCGCGGTTCTGGAGGCCCCGGCCCATCCCTACACCAAGCGCCTGATCGCCTGTGTGCCGGAACTAGGGGGCGGGCGGCGCAGGCTGGCGGCGATCCCGGGCCTGCCTCCGGTGGTCGACAACCTGCCCAAGGGTTGCGCCTTTGCCCCGCGCTGCGAAAAGGCCGCTGACGCCTGCCGCAAGGGTGAGATTGCCCTTGCAGGCGCAGGGCAACGCGCCGTGCGCTGCATCGACCCCGAGGAGGTGCTGGCATGAAGGCGCTGAACGTACAGGATCTGTCCAAGACTTTCCCGATCAAGTCGGGGCTTTTCGGCAAGTCCCGGGATGGCGTGCGCGCCGTGCAACCCATGAGCTTTACCGTCGAGCAAGGTGAGACGCTTGGCATCGTCGGGGAATCCGGTTGCGGCAAGTCCACTCTGGCGCGGATGCTGGTCGGGCTTCTGGATCCAAGCACCGGGCAAATCGAGATCGCGGGCAAGGCTTTGGACAACGCCGATCCGGCGGTTTTTGGTCGGCTGATCCAATACGTCTTTCAGGACCCGATCAGCAGCCTGAACCCGCGCAAGACGATCCGCCAGATCATGGAAGCGCCGCTGCGCCTGCTGTATGGCATGGACCGGCCCCAGCGGCAGCAAAGGATCGAGGAGATCTTTGCCAGTGTGAACCTTCGCGAGGAGTTCCTGACGCGCTATCCGCATGAATTTTCCGGTGGACAGGCTCAGCGCATCGGCATTGCCCGCGCTCTTGCTGCGGCGCCGGAAATCATCGTTCTGGATGAACCGGTCTCGGCGCTGGACGTTTCGGTTCAGGCGCAGGTGCTGAACCTGCTGGCCGATCTCAAAAAGCAGTTCGGCCTGACGTATCTGTTCATCAGCCACGATCTGGCCGTAGTCGAGGCAGTCAGCGACCGCGTCATGGTGCTTTATTTCGGCTCAGTGGTTGAAATTGGCCGCGCCGAAAGGATATTCGCCTCTCCCAAGCACCCCTACACAAGGCTGCTGGCCGACAGCGCCCCAGTGGTGGGGCGCCCCCTGACCGCACCGGAACAAAAGGGCTCGGAATTGCCCGATCCGCTGAACCCACCTTCCGGCTGCGCCTTTGCCGGGCGCTGCCCCAAGGCGACAGATATCTGCCGCCAGAAAACCCCGGCCCTTGAAGAAATGGGAGACGACCAGTTTGCAGCCTGCCACCACCCGATCAAAACCTGAGCCGAAACTCAGCCGCCCTGCAAAGGTGGCCGAAGCCATCAAGGATTGGGTCGTGTCTCAAGGTCTGCGCGCGGGCGACCGTCTGCCCGGCGAAACCGAACTGATCACGCGTTTTGGCATGGCCAAAGGCACCATCCGCGAGGCCATGCGTATCCTCGAAGCGCAGGGGCTGATCAAGACCCGCACCGGCCCGGGCGGCGGCAGCTTTGTCCACGAGGTCAGCCGACAGCGCGCCAAAGCATTGCTGGGCAACTACTTTTACTTCAAGGATCTGACGATCAATGACATCTACCAGCTGCGCCTTGCCCTCGAACCGGAAATGGCTGCCTCGCTTGCCGGAACCCTCTCGCGAGAGGTCCTGACCCAGCTGGAAGACAACATCAGCGCCTATTCAACGCCCGCCCAAACACTGGACGAGGAGCGCGCCCAACATGTTGCCTCGTTGCGGTTTCATGCCCTACTGGCCGAACAGGTGGAAAACCCTCTGCTGGGTTTCGTGATCGACTTCATGGTCAATCTGCTGTCGGATCTGACCGTTTATCGAAAACTCTATTCCCCGCCAAACCAGGAACTCTGGTCACGCGGGCGCGACTATCAGGTGCGGCTGGTCATGGCGCTGCGCGAAGGCGATGCGGGCGCCGCAAGGGCGATCATGAAGGCCCATATGGAAACCGCGTGGAGCCTGATGCGCGGGCAAGAGGCCGAAATGGCCCGCCGCTTCATATCCGAGTAACTTCTGCGCGCGGCCCCAATTCAGCGGATCACAAAGACTGACTGATTGGCATGGCGCACCACGCGGGCCGCGTTTGGCCCGACAAGATAATCGCGCAATTCCGGCCGGTGAGCGCCAACGACAATCGCATCGGCCCCAACAGCATCGGCAGTGCGGATGATCGTGTCATAAATCGTGCCCTGCATCACATGCAGATGCGCGGGAATGTCCGCAGGCAGAACCTCAGCCACCCAAGCCCTGAGCAACGCTTCAACCTCGGCCTTCATCTTGCTCGCATGCTCTGGCCCCAGCGCGGCGCCGACCATGGCCATGCCGCTTTCGGGCACAACGTTCAGAACGTGAAGCTCTGCCTCATTGGCGCGGACCAATTGGCAGGCCGCCTCGGCGGCGCGCCGTTTGCCTTTGGATTGATTGAGATCGACCGCAAGCAGGATCTTTTTGAACATCGTCTTGCCTCCCTGGCGAAAAGCGATCCGAAGCGCGAAACCCGCCTCGGATCGCGAGTCCTTTTAAAATGGTGCCTGGGTCGCCCGAGGCCGCTGGATCATGACCACACCGGCCAGCAGGATCAGCGCCGGGATAAAGAACAGCTCTTTCGGCATCCGGTCATTTTCGACCTGCACCTGCGTGATCGTCACCGGATTGTCGCCGTAGTAGTCATACTCGGTGCCCAGCGTTTCAAAATGCGGCGTGCCGGGGAAAGGTTCTTCCAGAAGCAAAGCGCCCCCCTCCTCCATCACCGTCAGGCCCTGATCTGACAAGGCCGTCATGGCATCACCCGGAATGGCAGGCACGACCACAGTGGTCGGGCGCATCTTGCCGGTGTCGAAGTCGGGGCCAGTCACCGTCAGGCGCACCTCTTGCCCCTGAGGTGCCCCTTCCATCAGGGTGATCGCCGCCGGACCGCTGGCCGAGGCGTATTTCTCGGATATCTGGTCAAGGAAGAACCCCGGCCGAAACAGCATGAAGCAGATCACCAGCAACAGGGCGCTTTCCCACCATCGCGACTTGGCGATGAAATAGCCCTGCGTTGCCGCCGCAAACAGCAGCATGGCGATCAGAGCGATGAAAAAGACCAACACGGCGTGCGGCAAAGTCACATCGATCAACAGAAGATCAGTGTTGAAGATGAACAGGAAGGGCAGCAGCGCTGTTCGGATGTCATAGCCAAAGCCCTGAATACCCGTCTTGATCGGATCGCCCCGGCTGATCGCGGCGGCGGCATAGGCCGCAAGCCCCACCGGCGGCGTGTCATCTGCCAGAATGCCAAAATAGAAGACGAACATGTGCACTGCGATCAATGGCACGATCAGCCCCGCCTGCGCACCGACACTGACGATCACTGGCGCCATCAAGGAAGACACGACGATGTAATTCGCGGTTGTCGGCAAACCCATGCCGAGGATCAGGGACAGCACCGCCACCAACACCAGAAGAATAATCAGATTGCCGCCCGAGATGGTCTCGATCACCTGCCCGATGACCTGATGCGCCCCGGTCAGGGAAATTGTGCCGACGATGATGCCCGCCGCCCCGGTCGCCACACCGATGCCGATCATGTTGCGTGCACCAAGGATCAGGCCCTGCACAAAGTCCTTCCAGCCCTGCACGGTTTCCGCAGCAACCCCCTGCCCCCGGAACATCGCCTTGAGAGGGCGATGCGTCAGGCCGATGATGATCATGAAGATCGTCGCCCAAAAGGCCGACAGCGCGGGCGAAAGGCGCTCCAGCGTGTCGGTGCGCACCATCAGATTCCACACCAGAATGAAAATCGGGATCGAGAAATACAGCCCGGATATCAACGTCGGCGTCAGACGCGGCGCGACCGGCGGGCCATCTTCGTCCTTGTCCATTTCAAGTTCGGGATAGCGGGCCGCCACTCCTACCAGAAAGACGTACAAAACGGCGATCACCGCGACGGCGGCATAGACGCTTTCGCCCATGACAGGATCAAGGATGGTACGAAGCCCGATCATCAAGAAGGCCAGCGCCCCTAGCACGATAAAGCCGGACAGAAACAGGATCATGATCATCAAGACACCGATCTTGCGACCGGGCTTTTCGAGCCCCTTCAACCCCATCTTCAGGCTTTCGAGATGCACGATGTAGAGCAGCGCGATATAGCTGATCACCGCTGGCAAAAACGCATGTTTGACCACGTCGATGTAGGGAATATTGACGTATTCCACCATCAAAAAGGCTGCGGCCCCCATGACCGGCGGGGTCAACTGACCATTGGTGGAACTCGCCACCTCGACCGCGCCCGCCTTTTCCGCCGGAAAGCCGATGCGCTTCATCAGCGGAATGGTAAAGGTGCCCGTGGTCACCGTGTTGGCAATGGACGAGCCCGAGATCATTCCCGTCATCATCGACGACAGAACCGACGCCTTCGCAGGCCCGCCGCGCAACGCGCCCAGCAGGGCAATGGCCACCTTGATAAACCAGTTGCCGCCACCCGCGCGGTCCAGCAAGGCGCCGAACAGCACAAACAGGAAGATCATCGAGGTCGAGACCCCCAAGGCGACGCCAAAGACCCCCTCAGTCTGCATCCAGTAGTGGCCAAGCGCCTTCGAAAGCGAGGCCCCGCCATAGTTGGTGATATTGCGCGCCCACTCCGAATAGCCGCCGAAAAAGGCAAACAGGATAAAGGCACTGGCGATGATGACCAATGGCAGGCCCAAAGATCGGTAGACCGAGATCATCAGCACCACCATGCCGATCGAGGACATGGCGATATCGGTGGGCGACCACAGGCCCGGACGGTCAGCGATCTGGAACCGGAAGACCACAAGGTACATACAGGCCCCGACCCCCAGAACAACCAAGGCCCAATCGTACCACGGGATGCGATCGCGCGGAGAACTGCTGAACAGCGGAAAGGCCAGCGTCGCCAGCATGATAGCAAAGGCCAAGTGCACATAGCGCGCCTGCGCAACGATATTGGCGAACATGCTCACGCCCGTGGCCTGCGCCACGATACCGGGGATGCGGCTCGCGATGTACAGTTGGAACACCGACCAGGCGATGCAGGTGCCGATGATCAGCTTGGCCTGCCATGCCGCGCTGGGATTGCGCGCGCCGGTATCGGCCTCGGCCACCATATCATCGGCTGTACGTTCTACGGAAGGCTGATCCACCATCGTCTTCGTCCCCCTGAGACCACTGTCTTGTCCATGCGGTTGCGTCTTGTTGTTCGGCGCGCAATCCGAGACTTATCAAAGCCCTTGGCGTTGGCCCCAGCCCTTGGATCGGGGCCAGCGCAAAAGGTTCCAGCAAGAACGGCGGCAAGTTTCCCTGCCGCCGTCTGGACTGATTATTCCATCAGTCCCAGTTCTTTATAGGCCTTTTCGGCGCCCGGATGCAGCGGCGCGGACAGGCCATCCTTGACCATCTGCGCCGGGTCGAGATTGGCAAAGGCCGGGTGCAGCTGCCGGAAATCGTCGATGTTTTCCATCACCGCCTTGGCCACGACATAAACCACATCGTCCGAGACATTGGCCGAGGTCACAAAGGTTGCGCCCACGCCAAATGTGGTCACGTCCTTGTCGTTGCCGGTGTACATTCCCGCCGGGATCGTCGCGACGCGGTAGTAGGGGTTGTCAGCAACCAGCTTGTCAATCGGCTCACCCACCACGTCGATCAGCTTGATGTCGCAGGTGGTGGTCGCTTCCTTGATGGCAGCGGCCGGGTGGCCGATGGTATAGATCATCGCGTCGATGTTGCCGTCACAGATCTGCGCGGCCATCTCGGACCCTTTGTATTCGGTCGCAAGGGCGAAATCGCCCATCCCAATGCCAAAGGCATCCATCACCACTTCCATGGTGGCGCGCTGACCAGAGCCGGCATTGCCGACGTTCACGCGCTTGCCCTTGAGGTCCTCGAATTTTTCAATGCCGCTGTCGGCCCGGACAAGCAAGGTGAAGGGCTCGGGGTGGACGGAAAACACGGCGCGCAGCTCGGGGAACGGATTATCCGCGAAGGTCGAGGTGCCGTTATAGGCGTGGTACTGCCAGTCAGACTGGGCCACACCAAACTCAAGCTCGCCAGCTTTGATCGTGTTGATGTTGTAGACCGAGCCGCCGGTGGATTCGACCGCGCAGCGGATGCCATGTTCCTTGCGGGACTTGTTCACCAACCGGCAGATCGCACCACCTGTGGGATAGTAAACCCCCGTGACGCCCCCCGTACCGATCGAGATGAATTCCTGCGCGCTCGCTGCACCACCGAAGGCCAGTCCAACGGCTGCGGCAGCGCCAAGTACGAAATGTTTCATGTTTCGCTCCCTATTTTTTGTCTCTGTCTCATGAAGAGTTGAGTTTTCAGTAGAACCGGGAATCGGATTTGTGGCAAGGTTCGTACAGAAAAATCTTCGCTGAAAAGAAGTTAACGCAATGTCAGGTAGAACATCTCACGTCTTTCCGCGCAATTCCAAGGCACCGCCGCCGGTGGTTTCGCATGGCGATGGGGCCTATCTGTACGACACTTCAGGCAAGGCCTATCTGGACGGATCGGGCGGCGCGGCGGTGTCCTGCCTCGGCCATTCCGACGCCCATGTGACGCAGACGATCAAAGCGCAGCTGGACAAAGTCGCCTTTGCCCACACCGGTTTCTTCACCTCTGATCCAGCCGAGGCGCTGGCGGATAAACTGATCGGCCTCGCCCCCGAGGGGCTGGACCGGGTCTATTTCGTTTCGGGCGGATCCGAGGCGATGGAGGCGGCGCTGAAACTTGCCCGCCAGTATTTCATCGAGATCGGCCAGCCGCAGCGCGGCCGGATCATCGCCCGCCGTCAAAGCTATCATGGCAACACCCTTGGCGCGCTGGCCACCGGTGGCAACGCATGGCGCCGCGCGCCATTTGCGCCGCTGCTGATCGACGTCAGCCATGTCGCGCCCTGCTACGCCTATCGCGGCCAGCACGAAGGCGAAACCGAAGCCGCCTATTGCGACCGTCTGATTGCCGAGCTTGAGGCCGAGATTGCCAAACATGGCGCCGAAACGATCATGGCCTTCGTCGCCGAACCCGTTGTCGGCGCCACATTGGGGGCCGTACCCCCGGTGGCGAATTATTTCAAACGCATCCGCGATCTTTGTACCCGGCACGGTATCCTGCTGATCTTGGATGAGGTCATGTGCGGCATGGGCCGGACCGGCACGCTTTTTGCCTGCGAACAGGATGGCGTTGCGCCAGACATCTGCGCCGTCGCCAAAGGGTTGGGTGCGGGCTACCAGCCCTTGGGCGCGATGCTCTGTTCCAAAACAATCCATGATGCGATCGAAACTGGCTCGGGCTTTTTCCAGCACGGCCACACCTATATCGGTCACCCCACCGCCTGCGCAGCAGGACTGGCCGTTCTCGAACGTCTGGTGGATGACGCCCTTCTTGCCAATGTCGCCCCGATGGGTGCCGCGCTTGCAAACCGCCTGAACGACCGATTTGGCCAACACCCCAATGTCGGCGACATCCGCGGACGTGGCCTGTTTCTTGGGCTTGAGCTGGTCGAAGACCGGGTGAACAAAGCGCCCTTTGACCCATCGCAAAAGATCAACGCCCAGATAAAGAAAGCCGCGTTTGAGGCCGGGCTCATCTGTTACCCGATGGGCGGCACCGTTGACGGACAACTGGGCGATCATATCCTGCTGGCCCCTCCCTTCATCCTGACCGAGACGCAAGCGGATGAATTGACAGACAAGCTCTGGAACGCCTTCAAAGCCGTTGGCCTCTGACCGCCTGCCTTTGCAGCTTTTTGAAGATCCGGAGGGGGGGTGCGCAAATCAGGACCGCGAGGCCCCGTTCCCGAACCGCTTTAATCCAGCCGAACCGAAGCCCCCGCGGCGCGCTCCTTGGAGGAAAACCCGATTTCGTGCAGCCCGTAATAGGCGCCAACCGCGATCACCACCATAGCGACAAAGCCTGTAAACATCGCTTTCATATCAACGCACTCCTCATTGCGTGGCGCCTTTCAAAAACTCGATCAGGTCGGCCCGGTCATCTGCCCCGGCGATCACCTGCATCGGCATCTTGGAACCGGGAATATAGTGATCCGGCCCCTGATCAAAGAGCGCATCCACCGTCTTTTCGGTCCAGATGATCCCTGCACCATCCAGCGCCGTGGAATAGGAGTACTCTTCGATCACCCCGGCCTGCCGGCCGAACAGACCATGCAGCGTCGGCCCAGCCTTGCGTGACGGTCCGGGCTCAAGCGCGTGACAGATCGAGCACTTGCGCATGAACTGCCGTTCGCCATTTGTCATTTCTTCCGCCGGGCGCAAGAAACTGCGCGCGCCGGAAATCCCCGGTTCGAACCTGTCCAGCAGCGCGATGGGCCAGGCATAGACAACATCGTCGAGACCTCCGGCATAGATCGTCTGGCCATCGGGCGAAAACGCCAGCGCCCAGACCGGCCCCTGGCGGGCGGCGCGAAAATCGCGGGCAATGCGCCAGTTCTTCGTGTCAACGATCATGATATAGCCCTCGCCGTCCCCCACCCCAAGCTGTCCGGTCTCGGCATGATAAGCGAGCGCCAGAATAGGCCGTCGGTCCAACGTGAAATCGGCAAGCTCGTTGCCTTCATGGTTGATAATGCGGGTCGTCCCGTCGACAGCACCATAGGCGATCCAGGCTTCGGTCACGATCAACTCATTGATGCCAAACCCGTTTTGGACCAGCGGCAGGCCCGCGCCCTCCTTCAGATCAAAGAGCATGAGACTGCCGTCAGAGGTTCCGGCGTACAGCCGGGATGGGTCGGCAAAAGCCACCGCGTTGACCCCACCCGGCGCGTCAAGAAAACGGCCCCGCGGCGCAGGTGAAGGCGGAGAGAGCGCCCAGTTTTCCCCCGTCGTTATGGGCCACAGACCGATCTTGCCATCCCAACTGGCACTGGCGACAGTCGCGTTGTCTGGCGAAATGGCAATATCCGTGACCTTGCCCTTGTGCACGCCCAGCGGAATGCCCCAAGTCGGCAGGTCCCATCTCAGCACGCTGAAGTCATCGCCACCCGATACCAGTAGCCCGGGGCCGGCAGCCACCGCGTTCACCGCCGCAGAGTGACCTTCGAGCCATTCAGGCCGTGTTCCGTTCCAGACGCCAACCGAATTATCGAAACTCGCCGTCACAACCCGCCCATCGGGCAAAACGTCGATCGCCATGATCGGTCCACCGTGGCCTTTGAGCGTAGTGAACTCCTGCGCCGAAACCGATCCGGCGCAGATCAGGGCAAGGGCTGTCAGCAGCCCCCGCACCCTTACTCGGCAGGGGTCGCGGTGCCCGCGCCCCCGGCTTTGGCTTCATCTTCCTTGACCTTCTCCAGCCAGAGAGAATGGTGCTGGTGCGCCCATGCCTCATCCACCTCGCCGGTGCCCATGGCATCAAAAGCGCCTTCCATGCCAAGCGAGCCAATGTAGATATGCGCGATGATGATCGCCATCATCACGAAGGCCACAATCGCGTGCCACAGCTGCGCAAGTTGCATTTCCTCTTGCGGGGCAAGCGCCGTCGGCAAGGGGGACATATCCACCCAACCCGGAACGCCGATGTCGTTCAGGATGGCAAAAGTTTTGGCAAACAGCGGAAGCTGGAACGGAAACAGCAACGACAGTCCGGACACCGACAGTGAAGCCCCAAGCAGGATGACTGACCAGAAGATGATCTTTTGCCCGCCGTTGAACTTCTTGGCGGGGGGGTGCTTGTTGCCGATGATACCGCCCGCCTGCGCGAACCATTTGATATCGGTCTTGTCGGGAATATTGTGCCAAACCCAAAGCACAAAGACCAGAACCAGAGCCAGCATGAAGGCCCAGGCCACGTTGTTGTGGATCATTTTCGAGACGGTCAGCATCGTGGCGTTCAGCTCTTTGCCGACATAGGGTGCAATGAACATGCGCCCGAAAAGGGTCAGCAAGCCGGTGAGGCCCAGCAGGATGAAAGATCCCGCCAGCATCCAGTGCGAAAATCGCTCAAAAAACTGGAAGCGGGTGACGGTGTGGCCGGTCATCGGCTCATCCAGTCGGATCTTTCCCCGCAGCACGTAGAAGATCGCCAGCGCCGCGATGGTGCCCAGCAGCAGGTAACCGCCATAGGTCGCCAGCGGCCCTTTGCGGAATTCGTACCACTTCATGCCGCCGTCCTGAACCAGAACCTTGCCGACGTCATTATTTGTACTGACCGTCACATCGGCCTTGTTGAACCGAAGCGCCCGCCAGAGATCGGGATCGGACGAGGTGCCAAGCGGCGCAAGGTTCGGCGGCGGCACGGCATCGCCGCCCACATTGTCCGAGCGAAAGCTTTCGTCCACGGGCAGGCCTTGTTGGCGCCGCAGAATGTCTTCCAGCGTTTGCGCGCCACCGGTGGCAGAGCGGTCGATTACGGGGGCCTCTGCCTCCTGCGCTGTCGTCAGGACAGGCGCGGCCAGCAGGACCAATGTCAGAATAGCCATGAGATGGCGCAGCATGGGGGTCTCCCGAAATGCGAATGGCTGTCATGCGGGCACCCGGTGGTCCGGTCGCCTATGCAACTCAATGGGTAAGGCGGGGTGATCCCCGCCCTACGTTTTGACGAACACGGCGGCAAAGCTCTGTCGCCGCCGTGCCTCGGACGGGATCAGCCGCCCTTCTGGTCGTAAGCGGTGCCCCAACCCCATGCGCCCGAGCCGAAGCCGCGCGCGACCACACGCTCGCGGTAGATGGCCGACACAACGTCGCCATCGCCCGCCAGCAGGGCCTTGGTGGAACACATCTCGGCGCAGATCGGCAACTTGCCTTCCGCGATCCGGTTGCGGCCGTACTTCTGGAACTCCACGGTCGAGTTGTTCTCTTCCGGGCCACCGGCGCAGAAGGTGCACTTGTCCATCTTGCCGCGCGAGCCAAAGTTGCCCGCCTGCGGATATTGCGGCGCGCCAAAGGGGCACGCGTAAAAGCAATAGCCGCAACCGATGCAAAGGTCCTTGGAGTGCAACACGATGCCCTCTTCGGACTGATAGAAGCAGTCCACCGGGCAAACGGCCATACAGGGCGCATCCGAGCAGTGCATACAGGCCACGGAAATCGAGCGTTCGCCCGGTTTGCCATCCTGAATGGTCACCACGCGGCGGCGGTTGATCCCCCACGGCACTTCGTGTTCGTTCTTACAGGCCGTGACGCAGGCGTTGCATTCGATGCAGCGCTCGGCGTCGCAGAGAAATTTTGCTCTAGCCAATCTCTTTCCTCCTTACGCTGGCATGATCTTGCAGAGAGTCGCTTTGGTCTCCTGCATCTGGGTGACGCTGTCATACCCGTAGGTCTGGGCCGTGTTGGTCGATTCACCCAGTACATAAGGGTCAGCCCCGTCCGGGTATTTCGACCGTTGGTCCTCGCCCTGGAAATGACCGCCGAAGTGGAACGGCATGAAGGCAACGCCTTCGCCGACCCGTTCGGTGACCATGGCCATGACCTTGACCTTGCCGCCCTCGGGGCCTTCGACCCAGCACTGCGCGCCGTCCCGAACACCAATATTGTTGGCGTCACGAGGGTTGATCTCGACGAACATATCCTGCTGCAATTCGGCCAGCCACGGGTTGGACCGCGTCTCGTCACCGCCGCCCTCATACTCGACCAGACGGCCGGATGTGAGGATGATCGGATAATCCTTCGAGAAGTCCTGCTTCTGGATCGAAGCATAAAGCGTCGGCAGACGGTAGAACTTGCGATCCTCGTAGGTCGGATAATCCGCCACCAGATCGCGCCGGTTGGAGTACAGCGGTTCGCGGTGCACGGGGATCGGATCGGGGAATTCCCAGACCACGGTCCGCGCCTTGGCGTTGCCATAGGGGGCGCAGCCGTGTTTGATCGCAACCCGCTGGATGCCGCCCGAAAGGTCGGTTTTCCAGTTGGTCTTGGGTCCGGCCACAGCCTCGATGGCGCTGCGTTCCTCGTCGGTCAGGTCACCATCCCAGCCAAGGTCCATCAGCATCTGCATGGTGAACTCGGGATAGCCGTCCTGAATTTCCGAACCGGGGTTGAAGACCCCCTCGGCCAGCAGGTTTTCGCCATTGCGTTCAACACCATAGCGGGCGCGGAAGGGCAAACCTCCCTCAGCCACCGGCTTGTTGATGTCATAGAGGTTGGGCGATCCGGGATGGTTCATCTCGGCCGTTCCCCAGCATGGCCAGGGCAGACCGTAATAGTCGCCATCCGCCGGGCCGCCAACCGCCTGAAGCGTGGTGCGGTCAAAGGTGTGCTGGTTCTGCATGTGCAGCTTGATCCGCTCCGGCGACTGGCCGGTGTATCCAACCGTCCACATGCCGCGATTGATCTCGCGCAGCGTGTCCTCGATGTTCGGCGTGATCCCGTCATCTTCCAGCGCGATATTGCGGAAGAGCCGGTCGTGGAAACCGAACTTCTTGGCGAAGAGACCCATGATTTCGTGGTCGGTCTTCGACTCGAACAGCGGTTCGACAACCTTCTCTCGCCACTGGATCGAACGGTTCGACGCGGTGACCGAGCCGTAGGTCTCGAACTGCGTACAGGCCGGCAGCAGGTAAACGCCATCGGTCCGGTCGTGCAGTACCGCCGACACTGTGGGATAGGGGTCGACGACCACCAGCATGTCCAGCTTTTCCATCGCGGTCTTCATCTCGACCATTCGGGTCTGAGAGTTCGGCGCGTGGCCCCAAAGCACCATGGCCCGCACCTTGTTGGGCTGGTCCATGTTCTCGACATCTTCCAGAACACCGTCGATCCAACGCGAGACCGGAATACCGGTTTCGTACATCAGATCCTTGTCCTTGCCGTCGGCGCCTTTCATCTTGGCGAACTGGCCGTTCAGCCAGTCAAAGTCTTCGCCCCAGACGCGCGCCCAGTGCTGCCACGAGCCCTTGGCCAGACCATAGTAGCCCGCCAGCGTGTGCGACAGCACACCAAGGTCCGTCGCGCCCTGCACGTTGTCGTGGCCACGGAAGATGTTGGTGCCACCACCCGAGGTGCCCATGTTGCCCAGCGCAAGCTGAAGCACGCAATAGGCGCGGGTGTTGTTGTTGCCGGTGGTGTGCTGGGTGCCGCCCATGCACCAGATCACGGTGCCCGGACGGTTGTTGGCCAGTGTCAACGACACGCGGCGCAGCTGGCTGCCCGGCACGCCGGTCACACGCTCGACCTCTTCGGGGGTCCACTTTTTCACTTCTTCGCGGATCTGGTCCATGCCCCAGACACGGGTGCGGATGAACTCTTTGTCCTCCCAGCCGTTCTCGAAGATGTGCCACAGGATACCCCAGATCAGCGCCACGTCCGAACCGGGACGGAAGCGGACATATTCGTCCGCATGGGCCGCGGTGCGGGTAAAGCGCGGATCACAGACGATCAGTGGCGCATTGTTCTGTTCCTTGGCGCGCAGGACGTGCAGCAGGGAAACGGGGTGCGCCTCGGCGGGGTTGCCACCGATGATGAAGATCGCCTTGGAGTTATGGATGTCGTTGTAGCTGTTGGTCATGGCGCCGTAGCCCCATGTGTTCGCAACACCCGCAACGGTGGTCGAATGGCAGATACGCGCCTGGTGATCGACGTTGTTGGTGCCCCAATAGCGGGCGAATTTCTGGAACAGATAGGCCTGTTCGTTGTTATGCTTGGCGCTGCCCAGCCAATAGACCGAATCCGGGCCGCTTTCTTCGCGGATCGTATTCATGCCGTCGCCGATCTCGTTGATCGCCTGTTCCCAGCTGATGCGCTTCCACTCTCCACCCTCTTTTTTCATCGGGTACTTGAGGCGGCGCTCGCCGTGGGCGTGCTCGCGGACCGCGGCCCCCTTGGCGCAATGGGCGCCCAGGTTGAAGGGGCTATCCCAGCCGGGCTCCTGCCCGATCCAGACGCCATCCGACACTTCGGCAATGACCGTACACCCGACCGAGCAGTGGGTGCACACGGATTTCTTCAGCTCGACGGTGCCGGTGGCAGCCGACTGAGCGCTGGCCTGTGTCACGGAGCCGCCTGTGGCGGCAATCGCCGTCAGACCCCCGATGGCCAGACCGGACCCGCGCAGAAAGGCGCGGCGATCAACCGAGGCGTTGGCAACCTCGGAAAGGATACTTGTCCGCTGGGGGCGTCGCGCAACCCCGTTGGTCTTTTTCCTAAGCATGTTTCTCTCTCCCTTTACGCAGCCTTGCGGCGCGCTGGACTGTATAAAAGGCCGGTCAAGCAGTCGGGCGTCACGCAACCAGTCGCTTGGGTGGCCAAGTATCAACGTCCGGACAGGCCGGGCGCCGCAGGCACGCGCAAAGCGTGCTGAAACATCACGCTAGAAGCGCGCCGATGCCAAATAAGCGCGGGTGTGCGCAGTGTCTTGCATCTTGTCCGAAGTCAGATCGGGCTCGGCCGCCTCGGCTGCCGTGCCGCCTGATGCCACGGCAACGGCTGCAATCGGCGCCGTGGTCGCAGCCACTTTCAGAAAGTCGCGGCGCGTGGCCCCTTCTTCCTTTTTCATGAGTGTCCTCCTCAAGAGTATTGGTCGCGCAAGAGTCCCAAACCGGTTGCCAGCGTGGGCCTGTGCTCCAATGGTTATGGGCAGTTGCCTGCCCCTTTGTGCCGAGCCCAAGGGCCCGGCGGCGAAAAACACTAGTCCGAACTCATCCGGAACGCCTCGGCCTCGATCTGCATGAAGAGCCGGCCAATCGTGCCCACAGGCGCATAAAAGACCGAGTTCTTCGCACCTTCGAGATCGGAATAGAAATGCGCGGCCCAAGGTCCGATGTGCTTGTTAAAAAAGTCTTTCTGCTGGCGCAGATTTGCAGGCCCGCCAAAGCGACCAACGATCATCGCGCCCATCATTTCCATCAGACTGGCGATATTGTCTTCGGGCTCGAACACATTTTCAGCCCGCGCAAGGCCGCGCGCCGTCATGTCGCGACGCAGCAGGGCAAGCGGCTTTTCATTCAGGAAACCCGTCAGATAATACGAGGCATAGGGCAACAGTTCCCCGCGCCCGAGACCGATGAACAGCCGGTTGTATTCACTTTCCGCGGTCTTCGGCTTGGTCATCCTGGCCAGCTTGGCGAGGGTGCCGATGGCCTGCCCCAACTCGCTGTCGTCGCCCTTCAGACTTGCGGACTGGGCAAGCAGCATCTCGTCCGGAGGCCCCGACAGGATCACGCCCAGATAGTTGTACAGATCCGCCCGTAAGCGGTCTTCGTCGGCAACCCGGGGCGTTTCGGCGGTGGCACTCATCTAGGCATTATCCTTGCTCAAGTCGTCGATGGATCATCGAAACGGAACCGCATGCGTCTGGACGAGACCGGCATTTCCGCAGGCTCGTCCTCAAGATCATCGGGCGAATCGCCATCGCCCATCGCTTGTTCCACATGCTGTTCATCAGGTATTTCCGTCTCGTCCAGCGACTCTGGGTCCGCTTCGGGATCGACGGAGGCTTCTCCCATAACAGCTTCAACTTGCCGCGCTTTTTCGTCTGCGTCAAGGATATGGCTCAACATGCCCCTGCCCACCTGATAGGCCGTTTGCATGTTTTCGACGACCGTCGCAGCGTCCGTGTAGTCGCCGCCGTAATCGATCAGGCCGTCCAGATTGGCCAACTCGGGATTCAGCACCCAAAGCCTGCGCAACGCACGAGTCCTGAGGCGCGCCGGGACAGCGGAGGTCAGGAACAGCTTGATCTGATCGCTGTCCTGAACGTCTTCCGGCAAGGGCAGGTCCAGCTCGGCCAAAATCTCTTCATCCGGACGTTCGGCCTGTTTTGCCTCTTCTTCGGCGCGCGCCCGGGCCTCATCGGCAGAGCGTTCCGCCTGCTCTTCTGCCTCGACCGCGGCTTTCCTGCGTTCCCAAAAGCTGGTCAAGTCATGGCTCCGCAATCCTGGGCCAAACTCCGGCATGCATGTTTATCCAAACCGCTCATTGCAGCCGCCGTTTCTTCAAGGCAGGCGAGGCATAGACATCCGCCGCCTTGCCAATCCGCGGATCGCCAATGCCGTCCTCCTTGAGATCGACCCTCTGCTTGTCGCGTTTGCGTTTCACAAAGACCTCGTGCTCGTGGAACTCCTCCACAAAATCCCGGATCCATGCGATCAGGCCCGGCGGCATCGGTACCTTTTCAACGATCTCATCACCGCTGTCGGTGTGATCCTGCGCCTGATAAGGCGAGGCCGTGACCAGAAACATGTCCAGCGGGCAGTCGGCATCATCGCTTTCGCGCATCACAACAAAGATGCTTGGCACCTCGGCGGACAGCCCGCTCAAATAGGCTTCAGTCTCAGCCCCGTGCAATTCCAGCGTCAGGGTCGCCGCGTGGTATTCGTAAATTTCGCCCTCCTGGCGGAGCACCCGCCATTCAGCCGGCCCGGCGCCCGGCAGCACAGCCACCGCGCGCCATGCGTATTTCGCCCAGCGGGTCACGCCCGGGCTGCGCCGAAGAACGATGCCCAAGGGAATGGTCCGATACATGGCCGGATTATGGATCACGCCGCGCGCACCTCGATAAACTGGATTTTTGTCAGAACTGCCGACACTGTTGGTCATACACTGGTTTGAGTTTAGGGCGTTGAGCAGCGGGCGGCATAGGACTTTGGTCGTATTGCGGTCGGCGGCGAATGACGTCCCGCTTGCGGCGAAATGGGGGCTCTATGACCAAACGCATCATCACCTGTAATTGCGAACAATCTCAAAGCATTGACACCCAAACCCTAAGCGAGTCCCTGGGGTTGGACGTGGCACGCCCCTGTCACGCGCTCTGCACGTCCGAGGCGAGCAAGGCGGCCGAGGAAATCGCCAAAGGAGACGTGATGATTTGCTGCGGCCAGGAAAGCCGCCTTTTCGAGTCGCTCGCCGAAGAACTTGGCGCCCCTTCCCCCGCATTCACAGATCTGCGGGATCGCGCTGGCTGGACCGCTGACACCGTCGACACCACCCCGAAAATGGCTGCGCTTTTGGCCGAAGCCTTGCTGCCTGCGGCCCCCATAAAGGCGCTGGATGTGATCAGCGAAGGGCTGTGCCTGATCCTTGGCGCGCCAGAGGTGGCTCTGGCCGCAGCCGAGCAATTGAAAGATTTTCTCGGCGTCACGGTACTGCTCGAAAACGCGGGTGATCCGCCGATGCATCGCGGATTTGACGTGGTGGTTGGCCGTCTGCGTGGCGCAACCGGGGCGTTGGGCGGCTTTGACGTCCGCATCGACGCGCTGCAAATGCTGGATCCCGGCGGGCGTGGCGGCTTTTCCCTGACAGAGCCGCGCGACGGTGGGCGCTCGGGCTGTGACATCCTGCTTGATCTGCGCGGCGGGGCGCCGCTGTTCGCGGCACATGAAAAGCGCGAGGGGTATTTGCGTGCTGATCCCGGCAATCCGGGCGCCTTGTCTGCGGCGATCCTAGCGGCCTCGCATCTGGTCGGCACTTTCGAAAAGCCGCTTTACGTCAAGACCGAAGAAACCCTTTGCGCCCATTCCCGGGCCGAGCAGATCGGCTGTACCCGCTGCCTTGACCTGTGCCCCACCGGAGCGATCACGCCCGCCGGGGATTTCGTAACTGTCGATCCGATGATCTGCGCGGGTTGCGGCGCCTGTTCAGCGGCTTGCCCATCCGGCGCGATCGTCTATGACGCGCCGCCGGTGGACCTGACGTTTCGCCGCGTGCAGACACTGGCCAAGGCCTATCTGGACGCAGGCGGGATGGCCCCGCGCCTGTTGGTGGTGAGCGCCCACGGTTCCGAAATGATACGCCTTTCCGCGCGATTTGGCCGGGGCCTTCCGGCCGATGTGATCCCGCTTGAGGTCGACGCCATGAACGGCTTTGGCCATGCCGAAATCGTCGCCGCACTGGCGGCCGGGTTCGCATCGGTCGCGCTGGTGCCGTCGCCCGGAACTGACCGCGATGCGCTGGCAACGCAGGTCGCCCTTGCCAGCGCCATCGGCGGCGTGGCGCGCGTGCGCGTCCTCGACACCTCGGATCCGGACGCAATGTCGGATACGCTTTATGCCGATGTCGCCCCCGCGCCCGTGGCCCAGCCCGTGCGCCCGATGGGCACGCGGCGCCAGATCACCCGCCAAGCCGCCCGCGCCCTGCATCCGGGAACCGAGGCGCTGGCCCTGCCCGATGGCGCCCCTTACGGCGCGGTCCTGGTTGACACCGAAGCCTGCACTTTGTGCCTGTCTTGCGTGTCACTTTGCCCCTCGGGCGCGCTTGGCGACAATCCGGACCTGCCACAACTGCGATTTCAAGAGGACGCCTGCCTGCAATGCGGCCTTTGTGCCAACGTCTGCCCCGAGGACGCCATCACCTACGAGCCGCGCCTGAACCTGACGGATGCGGCGCTGTCGCAAGTGATCCTGAACGAGGAAGAACCTTTTGCCTGCATCGAATGCGGGACACTATTCGGGGTGAAATCGACGATTGAAAAGATCACCGAAAAGCTTTCCAGCCATTCGATGTTCGCAGGCTCGGACAAGCTGCGGATGATTCAGATGTGCGACAATTGCCGGGTGAACGCGCAGTTTCATTCGGACGACAGCCCCTTCAAAGGCGCCGACCGCCCCAAGGTGCGCACGACCGAGGATTATCTCTCCAAGCGCCGCGATCACTGAGTTCAGGACTATTGGCTTTGAATGGGTGCCCCAAGATCCGCGGCCGGAAGGCCCTGTACATAGGCCAGGATCGCCTCGACCTCGTCCAGCGTCATCTCGATCGGGTGGATCGGCGACGGGCGGTCTTCGGGGAACGGGGCCGAGACATCCGTGATCAGCGTAAACGACGGATGCGGGTTGAGGACATAGAACGCCTCGAACCGATCAGCCCAATCGGGAAAGGCCCGCAGCACCATGAAGCTGGGGGTCGAACCGATCGAGTTGAAGCGGTCTTCGGGGCGCACGACATGGCACCGGCCGCATTTGACACGCGAGGATTTCAACCCAAGATCGGCGTCGCCGTCCATCGCCACCTGAACCGCCTCAACGGCTTTGGGCTGCGGCAGGGTGAACAGCTGCGCGCCATCGGGGGCAAAGCTGGTCACCGTGTTGCGCCCCACTTCGGACGTCAGCCAATCGGCAAAACGCTGTGTGGCCTTGTGCCCCTCGGACAGCACCTGCATATGCCAGACCTGCCCCGCCCCTTCGAACAATGGGCGCCCGCTGTCGCCCAGCGCCATATCCGCCGGATCGCCCGGCGCCACGGTCTGGACCTTGACTTGTGTCTTGAGGGAAAAGCGCGGAAGGATATGTTTCAGCAAACCCGACTGCTGCAGCGCCTGCGGCGCAGCCAGCCGGACCAAACGATCTTCTTGCGCCTGCACCAATGTGGGCAGGAGCAAAATCAGAAATAACGTGATCCAGCGTGTCAGCATTTGCCCAAGGTAAGACCCGCCCGCGCCCCGGATCAAGAAAAACCGAAAGGAAAGATCATGAGCGACGATTTCAACATGTCCATGCGCAAATTTCTCAAACAGGTGGGCGTGACCTCTCAGCAGGCCATCGAAGAGGCGCTGCGCGGCGCCGAAGCCTCGGGAAAAACCTATAAGGTCAAAGCGGTTGTCACCATCGAAGAGCTGGGCATGACACATGAGGTCACCGGCGAAATCAAAGGGCAGGAGTAACCCTTGGCCCTTTCTCGCGACGACGTTCTGAACATCCTGAAATCGATCAATGATCCGGCGGGCGGCGACATCGTCAGCTCGGGGCTGATGCGCGCTCTGAACGTGGGCGACGATGGCGCGGTGCGCTTTGTCATGGAGCTTGCCCACCCCTCGCCAGCTTATGATGCGGTCAAATCCGAAGCCGAGACCCGCCTGAAAGCGGCTGGTGCGCCGATGGTCTCCATCGTCATGACAGCCCATCAGGACAAGGCGCCGCCACAGCTCAAACCCGCCAAACCGGCCGAACCAAGCGGCCCGCAGAAGATCCCCGGCGTTGATCGGATCATTGCCATTGCCTCGGGCAAGGGCGGCGTCGGCAAAAGCACGGTTTCGGCCAATCTGGCCTGCGCGCTGGCACAGCAGGGACGGCGCGTCGGCTTGCTCGATGCGGATGTCTATGGCCCCTCCCAGCCGCGTATGCTTGGCGTTTCCGGGCGCCCGGCCAGCCCCGATGGCAAGACCATCCTGCCGCTGCGCAACCACGGCGTCACGATGATGTCGATCGGCTTGATGACCAACGAAGGTCAGGCCGTGGTCTGGCGCGGCCCGATGCTGATGGGCGCGTTGCAGCAAATGTTGATGCAGGTGCAATGGGGCGCGTTGGACGTGCTGATCGTCGATCTGCCCCCCGGCACCGGCGACGTGCAGATGACCCTTGCCCAAAAGGCCGAGATCACCGGCGCGGTGGTGGTCAGCACACCGCAGGACGTGGCGCTTCTGGATGCGCGCAAGGGCATCGACATGTTCCAGCAACTCAAGGTTCCGATCCTTGGCATGATCGAGAACATGAGCACGCATATCTGCTCGAACTGTGGCTTTGAAGAGCACGTTTTTGGCCATGGCGGCGTTGCGACCGAGGCGGCCAAGCTGGGCGTGCCCCTGCTGGCGGAAATCCCGCTGCATCTGGACATCCGGCTTGCTGCGGACGGCGGCGCACCGATCGTGGTCAGCGCTCCGGACAGCGCACAGGCCAAGGCGTTTCAGGACGTCGCCGCACGGCTGATCGCGGATGGGAATGCCTGAGCGATGAACGATCTGGAGCGACAAGAGGCCCCCACCTTCCCCCCGCTGATGTCGGGGGAAGAGGTCACAGGCCAGCAAGACCCATTTGAGATCGCCTGCCTGCGCGCCACCACGGGCTGCGACGCGGGGCTGGTGCTGTACCGACTGGATGCCAACAGTCTTGAGGCCGCACTAGTCTTTGCGCCCGAAGTGCCCTTGGCCGAGGCCATGGCCATGCTGCCGCTCTGCGGGGTCGGGTTCCAAAACGCGCTTGGCGCGCTTGCCCCGCCCGAGGTGGCGGTGCATCTGGAATGGAACGGCGCCCTGCGCATCAATGGCGCGCGCTGCGGACGTCTGCGGGCCTGCGCGTCAAACGATGACCCGGCTGCAGTCCCGGATTGGCTGGTGATCGCGCTCAGTGTTCCGCTGATCCCGACGCATGACGACCCGGGTCTGACCCCGGACGAAACCTCGCTTTTTGCCGAGGGCTGCGCAGATGTCGCCGCCCCGCGCCTGCTTGAAGCCTGGGCGCGGCACACGCTGAACTGGATCACCCGTTGGGAAACCGAAGGCCCGCAAAGCCTGCACGCCGAATGGCGCGGTCTGGCGCATGACATGGGCGAAGAGATCACCCAAAGCGGGCGTTCCGGCACCTTCCTGGGAGTGGACGAAGCCTTTGGCATCCTGATCCGCGACGACAAGACCACCCATCTGATCCCCCTGACCGAGATGCTGGAGACCCCATGAAACTCGCCCGCGCGATCCATTTTGACGAATCCGACACCCGCGTCTACGCCTCGCCTGCCCGCACCGGCGAATGGTGCATCCCCGGCGGCTTTGAATTCTCGGACTGGGGCGAAGGCGATCTGACCGGCAAGGCCCGGCAGGCCTTTGCCAACGGCTGGTTCGGGTTGGAAACCGGTGGTCGCGTGACCTTTGTCGCCGTGACCCAAATCGAAGAGGCCGAGGCCGAAACGCTTGCCCGGATCCTGGCGCAGCACTTCGTCACCTACTACGGCGCTCCGTCGCCCGAGGCCGCCATGCCCGTGGCCCGCGACGAGCTGACCCACATGGCCGAGCTGTGCGAAGATCACGCTCCCAACACCTTGCTGACCGTCGCCCGCGAGCTGACCGAATCCGGCGTGCGCGAGGCCTTCCGCGTGATCGAAGCTCAGGACGCCGGGCTGGAGCAGTTCGCCATCCACGGATCGCTGGACGACTAAGACTTTGCGGAAAACATATGACGCACCAATGATCGCCAGTATCCTCAGAACGTGAAGCGAGGCAGTGTTTCGGCGATTCAAGTTTTTCGAAACGCCATTGGTAAAGCGCGGCCGGATATATCTGCGCATGATCTCATCCACCCAAAGGCTCTGGACAAGCGCAGCGCAGGCGGCAACTCTGTAACCAAACATCAGACAGGGAACGTTCACATGAAACTCTGGATCACCACCGCCCTCGCGCTTGGCCTTGCCAGCGCCGCCGCCGCTCAGAATGACTGTGCCGCGGGCAAGACGATCACCGATGGAACGCTGACAGTCGCTACCGGCAACCCGGCATATTACCCTTGGGTGATGGACGACAATCCAGAAAGCAAAGCCGGGTTCGAGGCCGCCGTCGCCTATGCTGTCGCCAATGAAATGGGCTTTGCCGATGAACAGGTGACATGGGTGCGCACCTCCTTCGACCAGTCCATCCAGCCCGGTGCCAAGGATTTCGACATCAACCTCCAGCAATTCTCGATTACCGAGGATCGCGAGAAGATGGTCGATTTTTCTGACCCCTATTACAGCTCGGCCATGGCCGTCCTGACCACCCAAAAGGTTGTCGACGCTGGTGCGACGGCAACGGCGGACAGCCTGAAAACCCTGATCTGGGGGGCCGATGCCAATACAACTGCCGTTCCCATGCTGGGCGCGCTGATCCAGCCCGACAAGGACCCGATGCTTTACGGCGACAACGCCGATGTCACCGCCGCGCTTCAGGCGGGCCAGATCGACGCCGCCCTTTTTGATCTTCCAACAGCCCTCTACCTGTCCGGCGTCGTGGTCGAAGGCGGCACGCTTCTGGGCCAGTTTCCGGCCGAGCGCACCGACAATCCCGACCAATTCGGCATCCTGATGGAAGAGGACAGCGCGCTGAAACCTTGCGTCAACGCAGCCCTGGCCGCCCTGAAAGACAGCGGGAAACTGGCGGCGATCGAGGCCGAGTGGCTACAAGAGGCCACCTCGGTCCCGATGATCGAATAACCACCGCCCGGCGCATTCGTGTTTCTTTGGGCCAAAAATACCTCGGGGGGGCGTGCCAGCGGCACGCGGGGGCAGCGCCCCCATCCTGCCTCGCTTTGAAATAGGCCGCCATGACCGCCCAAATGACCCGCCGCCAAACCTTCGAAGCGCAGCAACGCCGACGCGCCACACTTGTCGCGGCCGGCTCGACTGCTGCCGTGGTCCTCGCGTTGATCGTGCTGATCCCCCTCGCTCCAGGCTGGGAGGCGGTCAAACGCAGCTTTTTCAACGTCGAGGTTTTTGCCAAAACCTTCCCTGGCCTGCTGCAAGCCTTCCTCATGGATATCGCCATCTTCGCGTGGTGCGCGCCGCTTATCGCTGCGGCGGGTCTGATCGTTGCGCTCATGCGCGACATCCGCTCACCCGCGCTCTACCCGGTTCGGCTGCTGGCCATCCTCTACACCGACATCTTTCGCGGCCTTCCGGTAATTCTCGTGATCTATCTCATCGGCTTTGGCGTGCCCGGGCTTGGCCTGCCTCGTCCGTGGAACTCACCTTACCTTTGGGGGTCTTTGGCGCTGATCCTTGTCTATGCTGCCTATGTCGCCGAGGTCATCCGCTCGGGCATTGAATCCATCCACGACAGCCAGCGCTCCGCCGCATTGTCTCTGGGCCTGTCGCAGGGAGACACCATGCGCTTTGTCATCCTGCCCCAAGCGTTGCGCCGCGTGGTCCCGGCCAACATGAACCTCTTTGTTGCGCTGCAAAAGGACGTGGCGCTGCTGTCTTTCATCGGCCCGGTCGAGATTTTCCGGCAGGCCGGTGTCTACAAATCCCTCATGGCCAATTTCACACCCTACGTGGGCGCCGCGATGATCTTTCTCGCCATCACAATCCCGGCCACCCGCTACGCCGACCACCTGATGAACAAACAAGCCAAGGCACGATCCTGATGGCGCGGCTGGACCTGCAGAACATCCAGAAAAGCTTTGGCAAAACCAAAGTCCTGCAAGGCATCGACCTGACGGTTGAGCCGGGGCAGATGATCTGCCTGATTGGCGCCTCGGGGTCGGGCAAATCTACCCTGCTGCGCTGCATGAACCTGCTCGAGCCCATCGACGACGGGCGCATTCTGCTGGGCGGCGACGATATCTCGGAACCGGGCCGCGATCCGCAACCGGTGCGTCAGCGCATCGGCATGGTCTTTCAAAGTTACAACCTGTTCCCGCATATGACCGCCGCTGAAAACGTCATGCTGGCGCCGCGCCGGATCAAGGGCCTGTCCCGCGCCGACCTGCAAACGCCCGTGACCGCCCTGTTTGACCGCTTCGGCCTTGCGGACCGCATGGCGCATTACCCCGATCAACTCTCGGGCGGACAACAACAGCGCGTCGCCATTGTCCGCGCACTCGCCATGAACCCCGAGATCATGTTGTTTGACGAAATCACTTCGGCGCTTGATCCGGAATTGGTGGCCGAAGTGCTCGACGTGCTGCGCAGCCTGCGCGATGAGGGCATGACCATGGTGCTGGCCACCCACGAGATGGGTTTTGCCCGCGAACTTGCCGACAAGGTCTGTTTTCTCGATCAGGGCAGTATTTGCGAAGAAGGCCCGCCCGAACAAATCTTCGGCGCCCCGCGCAAGGACCGCACCAAAGCCTTTCTTTCGCGTGTGCTTTAATTCCCCCTCGCGCGGATAAGCCGGCTGCAACATCGGTCATTGCGATTGCCAAACCGCCCTTCACATCCGTAGAACCAACTCATGACCGCTGAACAGCCCGCATTCCTGACCACCAAAGAAGTCGCCGAGCTTTTGCGCGTGAAAGAACGCAAGGTCTATGACCTCGCAGGCGAAGGTGAAATTCCCCATCGCCGCATTACCGGGAAACTGCTGTTTCCACGGACCGAGCTTTTGGCCTGGATCGAAGGCCGTTCGCAGGCCCGCCCGGCAGTTCTTGCTGGCTCGCACGATCCGTTGCTAGACTGGGCCGTGCGCGAAAGCGAATGCGGACTGGCGCTGTTGACTGGCGGCAGTTTGGACGGTGTCGAACGTTTTGCCGCCCATGAAGCCGCGCTTGCCGGGATGCACATCCCCGAAGAAAACGGTTGGAACGTGGCCACGGTATCGGCGCTGCGTCTTTCTGAATGCGTGCTGATCCATTGGGCGATGCGGACGCGCGGGCTGATCCTGTCCCCCGATTTGGCCAATCAGGTCAGCGATCTTGGCGATCTGCGCGGCCGCAAGCTCGCCCTGCGCCAAGCGGCAGCGGGCACGGCACGGTTGTGGGACCATTTGCTGCAACAGGCTGGGTTGAAAGAGGCGGATTTCACGATCGCCGGGGTCGCCCGATCTGAAAGCGATGCGGCCATGATGGTCGCCGAAGGCACAGCCGAGGCTGCGCTTGGTCTCGAAGCCATGGCGCGGCAATTCGGCTGCGCGTTTCTGCCCCTGACGCAGGAAAGCTTCGATCTGCTGATCGACCGCCGCAGCTATTTCACGGACCCGGTCCAGCGCCTTCTGACCTATGCCCGCAGCACGTCACTGATGGAAAAGGCCGCAGCCATGGGCGGCTACGACCTTAGTGATCTAGGATCCGTGCGCTGGGTCTCAGCCTAGGGCGTTTATCCCGCCGCCCCCTTGCCGTCTGCGCCTTTTGCATTGGGGAAGAACAGCTGCTGACCACCGACCTTGTAACCAGCGATGGCCGCCTGCCCTTCTTCCGACAGCACCCAGTCCACGAAAGTCTGGCCGAGCTCGGACTTCACGTTGGGATGCTTTTCAGCGTTCACCAGAATGATGCCGTATTGGTTGAACATCTTGTCGTCACCTTCGACAGCGATCTGATAATTCCCCTTGTTGCCAAACGAAATCCAGGTTGCCCGGTCGGTCATGATATACGCGCCCATTCCGGTGCCCGTGTTCAGCGTTGCTCCCATGCCTGAACCGGTCTCGCGGTACCAGCCGCCCGAGGCTGCCTTGATATCCACGTTGGTCTGCCCCCAAAGCCGCAGTTCGGCCTTGTTGGTGCCGCTGTCATCCCCGCGCGAGGCAAAGGGCGCCTTTGCAGCCGCAATTTTTTCCAGCGCCGCCACGACATCGCTCATGCCAGCCACGCCGGCCGGATCATCCGCAGGGCCGACGATGACAAAATCGTTGTACATCACGTCAAACCGCTTCACCCCGTCGCCCGCTGCCACGAACTTTTCTTCGGCGGGTTTGGCATGGACGAACAGGACGTCGCCGTCACCATTGGCGGCGTTCTTGATCGCCTGACCGGTGCCAACAGCAACCACGCGCACTTCTATCCCGGTTTTGTCCTTAAACATCGGCAGGATGTAATCGAACAGTCCCGAATTCTGTGTCGAAGTCGTCGATTGCACAACGATGAAATTGTCCTCGGCGGCAGCGCACTGGGCCAGTCCAAGGACGGAAGCCGCGGCAAGGCCAAGGGCAAGAAAATGACGTCTGATCATAAGGTTTTCCCGTCGTTCGATGTGAGTTCAGAAAGGTAATGCGCGCCCGTTGGGAAACATCAATCGCCCTTCGGTCCAGGCTCTCAGGGCCTCGGACCGGGGGCAATCCAGCAGCGTGGCAAGCGGGCCGACCTCGGCCACCTTGCCCGCCTGCAAAAAGATCAGGTCGTCCCCCACGCGGCGGGCCTGACCGGCGTCATGGGTGACCATGAGGGTTGCGATGCCCGCGCCATGCGCTTCGGCCAGCATCTGCTCGACCGCATAGGTCGAGGCTGGGTCAAGGCTGGCGGTCGGCTCATCCAGCAGCAAGAGCCGGGGCCGCCCAACCAGCGCCAAAGCCAGCGCAAGACGTTGCTGTTCGCCCCCCGACAGAACCCGGGCGGGGCTACGCGCAAGGCTGGTCAGGCGGGCCCGGTGCAACGCCTCTTCGGCACGCGCAGCGCGCTCGGCGCGCCGCACGCCCCGTGCCTTGAGAGCAAAGCGCACATTGGCCAGCACCGAACGGCGCAGCAACACCGGGCGCTGAAACACCATGGCCTGTTGAGGGCAGGCCTGCCGCAGGGGGCGTCCGCACCAGAGTACCTGGCCGCTGTTCGGGGCAATAAGTCCGTGCAAAAGCCGCAAAAGCAAGCTTTTGCCGGCGCCATTGGGGCCAAGGATCACCGTCCGGCTTCCGGCCCGCACGCTCAGGTCCATGCCATCCAGCAGGGACCGGCCGCCCGCCGAAAAGGACAGCGCCCGCGTCTCCAACAACACCGGTGCGAGGCTGGGTTCGGCCACCGGCGCGGCCTGTAACATGTGGCACCCGTCATGCATAGGCGGCCCTCAGCGCTGCGCCGCGCAGCCCCATGACCGCCGCGTTTACCGCCACGGCAAGGCTCAGCAAAACCACGCCCAGCGCCAGCGCCAGTTCAAGGTTCCCCTTTGAGGTTTCCAGCGCGATGGTTGTCGTCATCACCCGGGTGACATGGTTGATGTTGCCGCCAACGATGATCACGGCGCCCACCTCGGCCACTGCCCGACCAAAGCCCGCCAGCGCCACCGTCAAAAGGCTATAACGCGCGTCCCAAAGCAGCGCCGCGATGCGATCCGCGGCCCCCACCCCGAGCGAGGCAAAATGTTCGGCGTATTCGCCATAAAGATCCTCGGTCACTTGCCGGGTCAGCGCGGCCACGATGGGCATGACCAGAATGACCTGCGCGATGATCATGGCTGCAGGCGTGTATAGCAGGCTCAAGACCCCCAAAGGCCCCGATGCCGAAAGTGTCAGGTAGACACAAAGCCCCACTACGACGGGCGGAAGCCCCATCAGCGAATTCAGCATGACATTCAGCGCCGTACGCCCGGCAAAGCGCGTCGCCCCCGCCACCGCGCCCAAAGGCAGGCCGATCAGGCAGGCGATGGCAACCGCGCTGAGGGTCACGCGCAGCGACAGGGCGATGATCTCCCACAGGTCGTGATCGCCCTGAAGGATCAGCCCAAGCGCCGCTGCCAGTGTCGCTCCGAAATCTTGCATTTTGCGCGCTTTCCTTCCCCGCCGGGAAAATATGCATAAAAATGCAGGCCTGTCCAGCGTGGTGCCTTGATTTTACACGAAAAGGACATGGTCCCGCCCAAGGGGTCGGGTTTTCCTTCGTTGACAGGACGGGGGGGCAGACACGATCATGAAGATGACTTTACGTAAGAACTTTTTTATTCGGGGAATTATCATGCGTATTTTGACGGCATTGGCTTTGAGCGCCGCCTCACTGACCCAAACGGCTCCGGCACATGCGCAGGAATTCGTCGGCTTTGATCGCGGCAGTTTTGGCCGCGTGGTTCTGAACAGAAAGCAGGCGGCCATCGCCGGCGATCAGGATATGGATTTCGAGCTTGCGGTTGGCCAGTACAACAACGAGTCCATTCAGAACTATTCGCCCCAAAGCGTCTTTGCCCGGATCGGGCATTCCGTCGGGCGGCTCGATATCCTGACGGACGCGGGTATTTTCCCTTGCACCGCCTTTATCGTTTCGGACAAACATATCCTGACCAACTACCACTGTGTGCCGGGCATTCTGGACAATGCGCAGGCCAAGGCGACCCGCATCGACGCGGTGCAGTTCGTGGCGGGCTACACCCAGCAAGGCGTCGAGGATGGCACCAAGACCTTTGTCGTCTCGCCAACTCCGGTCGAGGCCTACAAGGATCTGGATTATGCGGTTCTGGAGGTTCTGGGCGATCCCAGCGCCGAATATGGCGTTCTGGCCCTGTCCGACAGGCTGCCCGAGGACGGCGATCCCTATTGGGTGATCGGCCACCCGATGGGCGAGGCGCAGCGCATCAGCCGCGAAAAGTGCCGCGCCAACCGCCCGGCCCTGTCCAACCACCAACTGCTGCACACCTGCGACACGCTGCCGGGGAACTCTGGCTCTCCGGTGATTGACGCATCGCTTCAGATGGTGGTGGGGCTGCACCACGCCGGGTCCAAGCGGGATTCTGTGAACTTCGCCATTCCCATGCGCGAGATTCTGGCACGGTCCGAGGTTCTTGAGGCGGCTCTGGCCCCCAGTCTGGGCGGGATTATCAATGATGCGGGCACGGATACCGGCGAGCCCACGGACGGCGAAACGCCCCCGCCCATGGTGAACGAAAACGCCATGTGCGACTCGCTTTACAAAGAGGCGAAGGAACTTGGCCAGTGCTTTGCCTATTCCGCCTATCTGACCCAATGCGAAGGCCATCCTTACGCGATCTTTGCCCAAGGCTATGTCAACAGCCAATGCGGAAGCGAACCCGTGGACCCCGGCGAAGACGTTGTGACCGCACCTCCGCCGCCGCCGGTCTATACACCTCAACCTGCCCCTGTACTGTTGCGCCCTTGGTGCGGCAGTTCCAACCTGAACGCGACCGAGGCCGCGATCTGCAGCGATTCCTATCTGGCGGGTCTCGATGCCGAGATGGAAAGCGCCTACCATTCACAGAACGGGCGCAGCTCTGCCTCGCAGCAAAAGCAGTGGCTGACCGGCACGCGCAACGCTTGCGGCGGCAATGGATCGTGCATCTCGCGAGTGATCATTGACCGGATCGCCTATCTGAAGTCCGCGGCACCCGCGCAGCCCGAAACCGGAACTGGCGCCCCGCAGGTTGTGCGCGGCAACTACACCTTGGGCAGTTCAAGCTGCTATATCGTGACGGCCTCGCGCACATCGCTTGCCGAAGCGCAAAGCTTTATCCGGCAGTGGTTGTCGGGGCGCAACGGCGTGCGG
Organism: Pacificoceanicola algae; assembly: GCF_049341065.1. Classification (NCBI taxonomy): domain Bacteria; kingdom Pseudomonadati; phylum Pseudomonadota; class Alphaproteobacteria; order Rhodobacterales; family Roseobacteraceae; genus Pacificoceanicola; species Pacificoceanicola algae. Next base: position 49,710 of record NZ_JBMPIX010000007.1, read on the forward strand.
ATCTTTGAATCTTCCAACGGCTATTATGGCATCGTGGTCGAGACCGTTTCCAAATCCCGCTCGGACGCGCGGCTGAACCAGTTGAAGTCTCAAGGCGCCATTCCTGGCGATTCCTATTGTTCCACCGGCAGCCGCTTTGTTGCCGAGGTGATCTATGGTCGGGCGTCGGGCGGCACGCCGACCCCGCTTCCGAGCCTGACCACCATGTATGTCGACAATAATTCCGACAACTCATTGAACGTACGCACCGGTCCTTCGACCGACTACCAGCGCTTTGCAGAGATCCCTACTGGCGCGCAGGTTCAGGTGATCAGTCGTTCGGGAAAATGGTCAAACGTGATCATTCCGGACGGGCGCAAGGGTTGGGTCTACAGCCCGCTTTTGACCTCGAACAAGCCTACGGCGCAGCGTGTTTGCACGGGCCGGGTGATCAATTTGAGACCGATCAGCGCCTACAACAGCGCGACGGGCGCGGGCTTTCTTGCGGTACGGGACCAACCCAGCGCACGCAGCGGCCGCAAAATCTCTGAACTTTATCTGGGCGATCAGGTCCGCGTGCTGTCGCAAAGCGGCAGTTGGGCACAGGTCAAATGCACCTCGGGGCGCTGCACCAACCCCTATGCGGGTCGCGGCGGCGTGACTGGCTGGTCGTCCAAGAAATACCTTTCCATCAGTTGCAGATAATTGCCCGATATTACGGGTCGAGGGAGAAGATTTATGAGCACCAAGGATATTTTGACCGCGGCGGTTCTGGCCTTTGCTGGCTGGAGCGCACAGGCAAACGCCCACGACGCGATGCCCCTGCCAAGCGATGCAACCGAGATGGAAAAGGCCGCCTATTCGATGCTGGAAAAGCACTGCGCGCGTTGCCACCAGGAAGGCGCATTGAAGGAAGGTCTGCCAAAGGCCAAATCGGGCTTTGGCCATGTGCTGGACATCCGCCGCCTTGCCCATGACACCAAATTCGTCATCCAAGGCCAGCCCACCGGGTCCAAGCTGTATGACGTGATCGGCGAATACAGCTTCCCGTCGATGCCGGATGATTGCACCGCCTCGGATTGCTTCCCGACGCAGGCAGAAATGCAGACGATCTCGACTTGGATCACCGAATTGGCCAATCAAGCCCCGCCAGCGCGGGAATTCGTGCCAATTTCCAAGATGTTCGAACTGGCGCAATTGGATCTACAGGCCCAGCCCACCAATCGGCGGTCGCAAATCCGCTATCTGTCGCTGCGCCCCTTGCACAACGACGCTGATGTAACCGAGGACAACCTCACGGGCTACACCGCAGCCGCCGTCAAACTGGTCAATGCACTGTCGTGGAACCCGACGCCTTACAAGTTCGAAAAGGTCGATGACTACGGCATCCTGATGCGCATCTACCTGCCCGAAATCAACTGGTCGCCAGAAAAATGGCACCTGCTCGAGGCGCAATATCCCTACGCCGTCCAAAGCGAGACTGATCCCTATCTGACCCAGCTTCAGCATATGTCGGGAACCAGCGTGCCGATCATCCGCGCCGATTGGTTTGCCTCCACCGCGCCCGTTTCGCCCCTGTATTACGACCTTCTTGGCCTGCCCGACTCCGTGGCGGGGCTTGAGGATCTGCTGAACCTCGACATGATCGGCAACATCCAAAGCGGACAGGTCGTGCGGGCCGGGTTCCAGAACTCCGGCGTGTCAACCAACAACCGCCTGATCGAACGCCACCCGCTGAACACCGGCTTTTTCTGGACCTCCTATGACTTTGCCGGATCGAAGGGCAAGCAAAGCTTTTTCGAAAACCCGCTTGGCCCGGTCGGCGCATTCGAGAACACGGGATATGGCAATGAACATGCTTTCCTGCATGACGGTGGCGAGTCGATCTTCACCCTGCCGAACGGCTTTCACGCCTATTATCTGAACACCTCGGCCGGAGTACGGCTGGACGTTGGCCCCACCTCGATTGTGCGCGATGACGATTATTCCGATGGCACCGGCGAAGTGGTGAACGGCATTTCCTGCATGTCCTGCCATTCCAAAGGCATCCGCCTGAACGAAGACCGTGTGCGCGATGTGGCGATGAACGATTTCTCCCTGCCGACCGAGGCGCGTCAGGTCATTGACCAGATTTACCCTGGTCAGGACGAGGTGGCCAAGTATCTTGCCGCCGACACGCAGCAGTTCTTTGGCGCCATGGCCTCGGCCGGGCTGGAACCAGAGATTACCGCAGGCGGGCTTGAACCGGTGCGCGGGTTGTTTGTCTACCACGTCGACCGCTTTATCAATTTTGCTCAGGCGGCGAATGAACTGGGCCTGACCGAAGAAACCCTGCGCCAGCGGGTCGCCTTTGTCGGCCATGATCTGGCCAGCTTGATCATGCGGCTGGATCAATCCCCCATCGCGCGGGATGAATGGTCCGCGTCTTATCCCGCGATCCTTGAAAAGGTGACGGAATATCGCCCGATCGTGCCGCAGCATCGCGTCGCGGCGGACCTCAGCCATTCGGTGCAGAAGGTTCTGGCGCAGACCGACTATGCCCCGCCCCCGCCGCCTGCACACAAACCTGTCGCTCCGGCGCCCGTCCCCACCAGTTATGACGACGCGGTCAAGGCCCCGGATTACGCGCCGACACAGCACAGCGCTCCGGCGCAAAGCCACCTGACTGTCTACACCGACAAGCCGAGTTACAAGGTGGGTGAAGGTCTGAAGATCATCGTCGAGCCGCGCCACGATTGCCGCCTGACCCTGATCAACATCGACGATCAGAAACGGTCCTGCGTGTTGTATCCGCATCCTGCCTTGCCGGACGAGGTGATCCCCGGCGGCTCGCAATATGTCTTCCCGCCGCGCGGTTCGCTCAAGACGCAGTATGTCGGGGTCGAGACCATTCTGGCGATCTGCAACGGCGGCTCTGAAGCCATCGCCAAGGAAACCCGCGACACCAGCCGGGTGTCTTGCGATGTCTCGCAAAACGAAAGCGGCGAGGCGACGTACAAGGACGTGGTGAACGAAGTTCTGGCGCTGGATCTTGGATCCGACGACAAGGCAACGCTCAGCGGCGCGACCTACCGGGCCGTTTCGACGCATAACCCCGCCGTGGCCAAGGCACAGATTTCAGCCCATGTGACGGATTACTGAGGAGAGATGAAAATGCTTCGCAAGACATTGATCTTTGGGATCTTTTGTATCGGATTGCCAATCGCGGCCCCGGCGCAGGAAGGCGAAATTTTCATCCCCGGCGCAAATAACAGTGACACTGCACCGCCTCCGGCTCCGCAAAGTGCTTTGGCGGCCTGCCTTGCCGCGCCGGATGCAGCCAATTGCGCAGCGGTCAATCTTGACCCAAGCGGCATGGCTTTTGAATCGGCAACCGGAGACCCCTCGGTTCAGTTTGAAACACTGGTGCTGGATCTGGACGACGGCAAGGTGCAGGCCCGGCCGGAACCGCCAGCCAAAGCCCCCGACTACACGGCTGCCGCCCCCGCACTTACCCACGGGAAAGTGGCTCTGCCCTCGGTCGCGGTGACGATTGAGTTCGACTATGACAGCGCCTCGATTCGCGCTGACCAGATCGGCAAGGTGGCAAGCCTGATCGGCGCGTTGCAGGACCCTGCGCTGAAGGGCGCGGCCTATGCAGTGATCGGCCATACGGATGCTGTCGGCTCGGAAGGCTACAACTGCGATCTGTCGCGCCGCCGCGCGGCTTCGGTCACATCGGCACTGACCGGAGGATATGTGACCCTGCCGCTTTACCCGGTGGGCTTCGGGGAACATGTGCTCAAGAACACCTATGATCCGCGGGCACCTGAAAACCGGCGCGTGACGTTCATGCGCCTGCCCGCGCAATACGACAATGTACTGGCCACCGCCGGGGCAGTCTGCCGCTACTAAAGCGTTGGCCAAAGAGGTTTGCGCCGTGCCTGCGCGCATCGCCCGGGATGGGGGATTATGCCGGTTGCGGGATGAAAGGCGCTTTTACCGCGCTATGAAAAGCTCGCGCGCACGGATAGCATTTCTTGCAATCTGATCTGTTCCTGCTGAACTCCGTTCAAAGCGATTGATCGTCGATCAAAGCGAGCGTTGGTCGCGTCGTCAATCACAGGAACCGTGGCCGCGATATCAATCCGCGTGGCCACTGTGTGTTTGATATGCAGTACCTGCAAGTACGCGGTTGGGCGCATTTGGAACGGTGGGGCGGCGCCTTTGCTCTCGAATTTGACACCAGCCTTTGCAGCATTGTCGGCTCAAGTCTTAACCGAAACGCCCTAGGGGATAACTTTTCCGGGGTTCAGAATTCCCTTGGGGTCTAGCGCCGCCTTGATCCCGCGCATGACGTCAAGGGCCACCGGGTCTTTGAACCGCGCCATGGCGGACCGTTTGGACAGCCCGATCCCGTGCTCTGCCGAAAACGAGCCGCCCAGCGACAAGGCCACTTCTTCGACGGCTTCCATGATCTCGTCGCGCGAGACTTCGGCGCGGCCGAGCCAGACAGCGTAATGCACGTTGCCGTCGCCAAGGTGCGCCACCACCACAGGGGTCGCTTCCGCGTCCAATTCAGCCATTTTTGCGTCTGCCAGCATCAGAAAGGTGGACACCTTGTCCAGCGGCAGTGCCACATCGCAGATCACCGCCGGTCGCCGAGTGCTGACTTCGGCTGCAGCTTCGCGCCGTGCCCAAAATTCACGGCGTTGCGCCTCGGACTGGGCGACCACCGCATCCAGAACGCTGCCTTCTTCAAGCATGTCGCCCAGAACATCTTCGAGATAGCACGCCACGGGCACCTGCCCGTCCGGGTCCGGCTGAACGTCGCGCGGGGCGGTGGCACCCAGTTCGATCAGGATGTTCACGTCATAGGCATCGTCGAAGGGCGCCCGGACTTCGGGGTGAAGCGATGCGAATTCTTCGATATAGCGCCGGGGCATGAATTCAAAGGCTTCAACCTGCCCGCCCGTCGCCTCTTGCATGCGGTTGAGCAGGATCAGCGCACCGTCGAGCGTGTCGACCGCCACCATTGCCGTGGCATAGGCGCGGGGGGCCGGAACCAGCTTGACCACCGCCGCGGTGATCACCCCCAGAACGCCTTCGCAACCGATCATAAGGTTGCGCAGGTTCAAACCGGTGTTGTCCTTGTGCAGCTCTGTCATCAGGTCCATCACCCGGCCATCGGCCAGCACCACCTCGATGCCCAGCACCAGATCGCGGGTATTGCCATAGCGCAGCACGTTCGAGCCGCCGGCATTTGTCGCCAGGATCCCGCCAATCGTGCAAGACCCCTTGGCTCCGAAGGTCATCGGAAAGCTGAGGCCCTCGGCCTCGGCGGCGGCATGCAGGTTCGACAGGATCACCCCCGCTTCGACCACGGCCAACCGCGCATCGGAGCGAACTTCGCGCACCTTGTTCATCCGGTCCAGCGAGAGCATGATCGACGCTTCGGCCGCAGTTCCGCCGGACAGTCCGGTGTTGCCGCCCACGGGCACCACCGGAACGCCAGCCGCATGGGCCGCGCGCAGCACCGCCACCACGCCGTCACGATCCGAAGGACGCGCAACGCACAAAGGGGTCCAGGAGTAGGCGCCGATCCAGTCGCGCGTCCAAGGGGCCATGTCTTCGCCGGTCAGAACGAGATCGTCGCCCAAGGCGCCGCGCAAAGTGTCGACTATCGTCATTCAGGTACTCCAAAAGTCAGCGACGCCCAAAGGCTTTCCCAGGCTGGATCGGTGTCGGCCTCGGGCGTCATTTCCCGCATCACCACATGATCGGCCAGATAAAAATGTCCGGGCTCGACCTCTAGAAGCGCGCGGCCCGTGTCGTCGGTGCGGTATTGGCGGACCTCGACCGATCCATCAGGCGCGCGATCGAACAATTCGACCTGCATGTTCGCCTGTGCCTTGCCCTGATACAGCGCGCGCACAGGAAACCCGCCCGAGACATCGTCGATATAAGGGTTGGCCAGCGCCACCAGTTCAACCTCCAGACCGATCTCTCGGTCGGAGCCTGCACCTTCGCCGATGGCGATCAGGCTTTTGGCGTGGCGGGAATACTGCTCGCGCACCTTTTCTTGTGAAAAACCCCTGTCCAGATGCGCCTGAAGGACCCATTCAAAATCCTTGTGAGTGCAGAAATTCACGAATTTCTCCCACTCGGTATAGGTCAGTTTGTAATCCTTGGTGACATGCACGACCACGGCCAGCCCTTCGCCGGGTACGGCCATGTTCAGCGCAGGCTTGTCCCCACCGCGCCCCTCAACGGGCAGGGTCTGGTCTCCCAGCACGATATCAAAGCGGCTAAAATTCGGAGGGATATAAGAATAGGCGGGGCCTTTCAAATCCTGTCCAACCCGAATATCGGCCATAAGCGGCGCGCCGGGCACCACCTGCGTGGACAGGGGATCGATCCAGAATTCATGGGCTTGGCCGGGCGCGGCCCAAAGTAACAAGGCCATCAACAGGCGTTTCATGAGCATTCTCCTTTTGCCCAGAGATAGCGCTATACATAGCGCTTTCACGCCTCTTCTCAGGCCGAGTTCTTCAGTTTCAACTCAAGATCCTTGGCATAGCCTGCCATCTTCTTGCGAAATCGTTTGTCGATGCCGCCCTTGGCCAGCTTCAAGGACTGAACCAACAGCCGCGCCGACAGCGTCTTGGGCTTCAGTTCGGTCACCATGTTGATCCTTGTGCGGCTGCGCGACAGGGCCACGACCTCGACCCGGGTTTCCGCCTCGAGCCCGCCTGACACGGTATCAAAAACCATCTGCTCGGGTACGGTATAGTCGACCAGCGTCACCTGCGCCTGGCGGCTCTTTCCGCGAAAGGTAAAGCCTGTGGCCCACCCCATGCCCGCCGCCGGGACATCCTCGCCATCGGTCCGCTTGACGTCGATGCCACGACGCATGACTTGCCGTTCAATCGCCTCGAAATCCGAAAGCTCTGCGAAGACCCGCTCGACCGGGGCCTCAATATCTTCGCTTGCCGTCAACTGCATCTATCGCGCCTTTGGTTGTTGATTTTTCTGGCTATTGGCCTCGGGTGCGGAGCCTACAGAAAATATTCTTCTAATCCAGCCTGTCCGCAAGCCAATTGCGCAGAAGAAAATGCGCAATTGCGCCTTTACGCGCGGGCAGGATGTCCGTGCGCAGGCCGGCAAAGACATCTGTCAGCTGTTCTCGGGAAACCCAGCGGGCATCGTCCAATTCGACCGGGTCGACTTTGATGTCCTCGCTCAACGCCTCGCCATGGCAACCGAACATGAGCGAGGATGGAAAGGCCCAAGGCTGGCTGGACAGATAGCGCACCGGCCCAACGTCAATGCCCGCCTCTTCCATGACCTCGCGGCGCACGGCGGCCTCGATCGGCTCGCCGGGTTCGACAAAACCGGCGAGGCAGGAATACATCCCCTCGGGCCAGCCATGCGAGCGCCCAAGCAGGCATCGGTTGCCCTGCGTGATCAGCATGATGACCACCGGATCAGTGCGCGGGAAATGATGCGCGCCGCAGGCCGGGCAAATCCGTTCCCAGCCCGCATTGTGACTTTGGCTTTGCACACCGCAGCGGGCACAAAAGCCGTGACTGGCGTGCCAATTGAAAATCGCCTTGGCGGTGGTCGCCAGTTCCGCGTCGCGGGCATTGAGCCGCGTCAACATGCTGCGAAGTTCACGAAAGCGCTGACCTTCGGGCAACCCGGGATGCGTTTGCTCGGTCGTATCGACAAAGCCGCCAAGCTGCCCGTCTTCAAGACCGTCGGGCTGCCAGCCGGAAATGTCATGGGCAAAGATCGCTGCCCCGTCTTCGCGTCCCAGCAGGATCGGGGCCGAGGTGGCATGGGACAAAACCGGATGATCCAGCGGTAGGCGCACAAGATCAAAACCCGCTTCGCCCTTGATCAGCAGCTTGCCGCGCCAGATCAGCACCGTATGGCTGCGCGTATCCTGCATGGCTGCGGCCAATGCCGGAATATCGCTGCGCAATTCCGCGGCGCGATCCAGCATTGACCCTCCGAAGGTCACCTGCTCTGCGATTTTCATTTGGCTGCCTCCCGGTTTCGTCGGACAATGACTCTGAAGGCTGCGGTTTACAATTCACGATTTCCGGGTGAAATTTGGAATTTCATACACGCCTGCATTGCAATCATTTTTGATTTCTGTTCATTCTTAGTATCTTAAGTTTCACCCCGCAGCTCTGCCAATTAGAGAATGAATGAAAAAGTTGCGCACGCCAAAGAACAGTCTGACGCCGTCAAATCGGGTTATTCTACCGGAGAAGTTTTGCCAAATACGCACCCCTTTGCGAACCGGACCGCGGCCGGAATATGCCATTTTCGGATATTGGAGACGACCGATCTTCATGCGCATTTGTGTGCCTATGATTATTACCACGATCAGCCCAGTCACACGGTCGGTCTGGCGCGCACAGCCACGCTGATCCGGAAAGCGCGCGCCGAAGTCGACAACGCGCTGCTGCTGGACAATGGCGATCTGCTGCAAGGCAGCCCGATGGGGGACGTTCATGCCGCATCCCCGAACGCTGCCACGCATCCGATGATCGCGGCGATGAACGCTTTGGGCTATGATGCCGCGACCCTTGGCAATCACGACTTCAACTTTGGGCTGGATTATCTGACAACTGTCATTGCGGATGCGCAATTCCCCTATGTGCTGGCCAATGTCAGGCTCCAGAGCGGCCCGGACGGCTCATTTCTGCCGCCCTACGTCATTCTGGACCGGGAGGTGCTGGACGGCGCCGGAGAACGCCACCCGCTGCGTATCGGCATTCTGGGGTTGACGCCTCCGCAGATCATCAAGTGGGATTGCAGCGCGCTTGCTGGCCAGATCGAAACACTGGAATTCCTGGAAACGGCTCAGGCCTATATTCCCAGAATGCGGGCCGAGGGGGCGGATATCATTCTGGTTCTGGCGCATACCGGCATCTTGCCGGACACTGCGGGAATGCAGGAAGAAAACGCCGGCCTTCCGCTAAGCCGCTTGGACGGAGCGGACGCGCTTTTTACCGGCCACGTGCATATGGTTTACCCCTCACCTGCCTTTGCAGATATCGACGCGGCGCAGATTGACACGGGCCATCTGAACGGATGCCCGACTGTCATGGCGGGGTATTGGGGTTCGCATCTGGGGGTCGTCGACTTGCTGCTGGAACGGACCTCTGACGGCTGGCGCGTCGAAGACAGCCGCGCCGAGACCCTGCCGATATTTTCGCGCGCCACCGGGCAGACCATCACGCCGCTGGTCGAGGATGACCCCGAGCTGGTCCAATTGGCGCAGCCCTCTCACGAAGCGACCCTGACCTATATTCGCAAGTCCATCGGCCAAAGCACCGCTCCGCTGCACAGTTACTTCTCGATGGTCTGCGGCTCGGCCCATCTTGACCTGATCGCCGGGGCAAAACGTGACTATGTGGCAGCGCAGCTGGCCGGGGGCCCGTTTGAAGGATTGCCCATCCTCGGCGCGGCGACACCGTTCAAGTCCGGCGGGCGCAGCGGACCAGACTACTTTACCGAAGTGCCCGCAGGCGATCTGACGATCCGCAGCGTGACGGACATGTATCTTTACCCCAACAACATGCGGGCCGTGAAAATCACCGGCGCACAGTTGCGGGAATGGCTGGAACGCTCGGCCGGTTTCTTTCAACAGGTCGACGCGGGTGCGCGGGATGTGCAGCTGCTCGATCCAGCGGTGCCCAGCTATTATTTCGATGTGATCGGCGGGGTGACTTATGACTTCGATCTATCCTTGCCCGCGCGCTATGATTTGCAGGGCACGTTGGTCCGCCCAAAGGGGCAACGCGTGAAGAATCTGGCGCTGAACGGCCAACCTGTAACGCCCGAGATGGAGTTCATCGTTGCCACCAACAGTTACCGTGTGGATGGCGGCGGTGCCTTTCCCGGTGTGACCGAGGGTGAGGTTGTGCTGGAAACGCAGGCCAACACCCGCGATGTCGTTCTAGACTACATTCGGCGAAAAGGCGCGATTTCCCCGAGCCCCGCACCGCAATGGGGATTTGCCCCGGTGCGCGGCGCCACGGCGCTTTTCCAGACCAGTCCGCGCGCACGGCTATACATGCAAGACGTCGCGAAGCTGAACATAGAGGATCTCGGCGACGACGATTCCGGCTTTTGCACCTTCCGCCTCCTTCTTTAGGCGAACTCAGGTCAGTGTCCCGGTTTTGTAGAGCTTGATCTTCAACCCGCCATGCGGGATCGGCGCGCTGGTTTGTGCAAAATTCAGCCCCGTCGATTTGGCCAGCCCCGGATCGCTGGTCACCAGCCCGACGCGCCAGCCCTTGAAGTTGGCCTTCAGCACCTGCCCCAAAGCGCCGTAGAGCGCGAAAAGCAGCTTGCGATCTCCAATCCGCGCGCCATAGGGCGGGTTGACCATGACAAGACCGGGTGGGCCTTCAGGGCGTTGCAAATCGCTGATCGGCTGACGCGTGAACGCGGTCACCGCCTCCAGCCCCGCGCGTTTGGCATTGGCAAGGCTGTAGCGGATGGCGCCGTCGTCGCGGTCATAACCTCGAAAAACCAGATCGGTTTCGCGCGGCTGCACCTCTGCTTTCAGGGCCGCCCATTTGTCGGCGTCGAAACTGGCAAATTGTTCAAAGGCAAAGCCGCGCGTGCGGCCCGGCGCCAGACCCTGCGCGATCTCGGCGGCCTCAAGCACAAAGGTGCCTGACCCACACATCGGGTCCAGCACAGGCTCTGTTCCGTCATAGCCGCAATCGCGCAGGAACAGCGCCGCAAGGGTTTCGCGCATCGGCGCTTTGTTGACCGCTTCCTTGTGGCCGCGCCGGTGCAGCGGCTCGCCGCTTGTATCAAGGCTGAAGGTCACCAGATTATCGTCAATTCGGGCCATGACGCGGATCGGCGCATCCTCGGCGATCGGCGCGCCAAGGCTTTCTTTGATGGCGGTCTCAATCCGCTGCCGTGCGGCGCGGTCGTGGTAGATTTTCGAGGCCTTGCAGCTGACCTCGACCCGAACCGGCAAATCCGGGCGCAGATGGGCGGCCCAGTCAAACTTGCGCGCGCGCTTGTCCAGTTGGGCCAGGTGAAAGGCGCGGAATTCGCCGATCCGGGCCAACACGCGCGAGGCGCCGCGCAGATGCAGATTGGCACGCCAGACGGTTTGCCAGTCGCCGCGTATGGTGACACCCCCCGGCACGCATTGCGGCGCTGGCAGGCCGATGGCCGCGGCTTCATCCCGCAGGATGGGTTCCACCCCCGGAGGGGCGGCAAGGAATATCTCGAATGGCTCCATAGCCCCCGCTTATCCGCAAATTCGTGCCACCGCCAGAGCGCAGCCCCCTTGCAACGCGCGCCCATGTCCACTACATCCCCGCTTGAGAGGTTGGCGCGGGCAAGCGCCTCGCCAACCTGGTCAGGTCCGGAAGGAAGCAGCCACAACGAGCCCCGCTTGGGTCGATGTCCAGCCTCTCACCTCGCGCTAACTCTGCGCATCGTCAGCAATGCCCCTCCCCAGAATTTCAGGAAAACGGTTCAGACTTTTCTGCACCTCAACCGCCGGGCGCATGTTCCGGTTTGCAGATCGAGGCTGATTGCCTCGCAGACCTAATCGTTGTGCCGCACAAACAGGGCAGGCAGACGTTCAGCCTTCATCGCCCATTCCATCTGTTCATCAGTTTCTATCGCGCAGGGCCGGACCGAGCGCAGACGCTCCAAGGCCTCGTCCGGGGCCTCGCCTGCCTCGATCATCAGGCGCAGCGCCACCATGCCTGACCGCCCGCAGCCGCCCCGGCAGTGCAGCAACACCCGTCCACCACCAAGCAGCGCCCGCCTTGCGCGCTCCGAGGTGTCGGGCCAGGCATCTTCGAAATTCGAATTGGGCGCGCCAAAGTCGCGGATCGGCATATGCACCCAGCGGGTGCCGTGCTCGACGATGTCTTGTCCAAGGCTCGTCGCCCCAGCTTCAAACAGCTCGACATTGGTCACAAGCGAGACCACGAAAGCCGGTTTCCAGCTGGCGATATGCATCAGATCACCCTTATAGTCGCCACCCGCCCCCGGCAGCGGCGAGAGCGCCAGAATGCCTCCGCCGACCGGCAGGGCGTGTATGACGATATTCTCAGAGATTGCGCGCTCCAAAGGTGTCGCAGCTTTGCACGTCGCCGCTTTTGTAGCCCCGCGCAAACCAGCCCGAGCGTTGCTCGGAGGTGCCATGGGTAAAGGTGTGCGGCTGGGGTATTCGGCCGGCACTGCGTTGCAGATGGTCGTCGCCGATCTTGCGCGCGGCATTCAACGCCTCTTTGATGTCACCCGGCTCCAGCAAGCCATCGACGTTCCTGGCCCAGACCCCCGACAGGCAATCGGCCTGAAGTTCAAGCCGGACAGTCAGCGCATTGGCCTCGGTTTCACCCACCGCCTGGCGGCGGTTGTTGACCTCGCCCAGAATGCCCAATTCGTTCTGAACGTGGTGGGCAACCTCATGGGCAATAACATAGGCTGCGGCGAAATCACCCTTGGCGCCCAGTTGCCGCGACAAGGTGGCAAAGAATTCGGTGTCCAGATAGGCCTTTTCGTCGGCCGGACAGTAGAACGGCCCGGTCGCCCCCGACGCCCCGCCACAGGGCGAGGCCGTTTGACCAGAAAACAGCACAAGGATCGGAGGCTGGTATTCAATGCCCAGCTGATCGGGGAAAACCTGCTCCCAGACCTGTTCCGTTGTCGCCAGAACGCGCGATGAAAACTCGGCCGACTTCTGTTCCTCGGCCGAAAGTTCGCGCGGCGCGCCCTGTTCTTGCGGCAGCCCCTGCAACAAGGGTGTCACATCGACCCCGGCAAAGTAGCCGATCGCCAGAATGACCAGCAGCCCAACGCCGCCGATGCCGGCCTTGGCGCCGCCACCGCCGCTGCGGCGTCGGTCTTCGATATTCCGGCTTCCACGAACGCCCCTGAGTTTCATGCAGCACCCCCGGTTTCACACAACGCCCAGATGATACACAACATATCCCGGGTGCCTAGTCGATTCGCCCCGGGAGTGCTGGCCGGATCAGACCACCTGTCCGGGCATCCGGATCGCCCAGTCTTGCAGGAAAGCCGAGACGTCTTCGCGCCCTGCGTTGCGGATCACAGCCTCGGGCAAGGCGACGCCCGCCTCAAGCGCCAGTCGAAAACATGCGATGTGATCGCGCTCGGCGCGTTCCGGATTGTTCTCAGAGCCATGCAGGATGGTCGACAACAGCGTTCCTCCGTAGCCATTCACATGGCTCAGATCGGGGCGCAGTTTCATGAAATAGGCCATCACCTCGGGCAGCCCCTCCCAGCCTGCGATCTGGACCGGCGTGATGCCCTGCGCATCGGGCTGGTCATAGGGCAAGCCAAGCGCCACAAGTCGTTCAATCTGAGGTAACCTGCCCGGAAGATGCAGGATTTCGCGGATCAGGTGCTGGTACGCTTCGGGCAGTTTGGCGGGATTGATATATTGACCGGGGCTGGCCTGCCCATCGGCGGAGCGGGCCATGAGCTCTTCTTCGGGTGTCAGAGGAACAGCGGCGCCGCGCGCTTCGATGGCGCGGGACAAAGCTTGGTTGCCGTGCACCCGGGCAAAGCCATAGGCGCTGGCGCCTTTGTAATGCGCGGACGGATCGGCGCCCGCATCAAGCAAGATGGCAATCATGCGATCGTCACTGCCGCGCCGCGCCGCCTGATGCAGCGCCGGCATGACGAAAGGCGCCTCGCCTCCGACCTCTTCTGCGTTGAAGTCATCGACCCGGGCACCATGATCAATCAGCATCTGAACCGCTGTGTGGTCGTGAAAATCCATCGCCCGCAGCAAAGCATTAGTCCCCTTTGGGTCAGCGCCCGCCGCAAGCAGCATCTTCAGCCCTTCGTGATGCCCCAACTCTGTCGCATGATACAACGACTCGCCGTCGTTCGGGTTGGCGCCATGCGCCAGCAGCCAGCGGCCGAGAACCATGTTGTCCGCATGACCAATCGCGCCATACAGTGCCGAGAGCAGATGGTCGTCGCCGGGTTGGGCGGCAAAGCCATCGTTCACATCCGCGCCATGGGCCAGCAGCATCTCGGCCACCGCCAGCATGTCCGCTTCAAGCTCTGGGCGCGCGCTTATCCAGCGTGAAAAGGCCAGATGCAGGATCGGTCTGCGCGGCCCAAAGGATTGGACCGCCAGCCCAGGGTTGCGCGCCAAGGCCTTCTCAATTGCCGCGCGATCGTAAAGCGCGCATTGCAGGCCAAACAGACCGTCCGCCAGATCAGGCGTCTGTTCGAGCAGCGCCGCGACAATCGCAGTCTGGCCGTGAAACAGCGCCACCTTCAGCCGCTGCTGCGCCGTCGCGCGATCCAGCCCCGTGGTCTCGGCGGCCAGCTTCAGTTTGGGCCAGCTTGCAAAGCCATGTTCCTGCGCGATGATCTGAAGAAAATCGGCCCGTTGAAGCGTTTCGAAAGTCTTGCGCGGCGGGCGCTGTTTGACTCGCTCAAAAGCCCAGCCTTCGCCGGCCTCAAAGGCATGTTGCAAACGTTTGGCCGCGTGGCGCAGCCCTTCAAGGGAAAGATCGGTCATGATCGGGTTCCTCAACCTAGGCCCGCGATCCGCTAGATCGGGCAAGAGAAAACCGAAGCGGTGGTTTCAGGTCAATCACCGGACATGACCCCAAACCGCCAAATATGTCGGTCGTCAGACAAGGCAGGTGCGGGCGCTTTCCGCGGATCAGGAGGCCCCCTGCCACGGGCGCGCCGACATTTTACCCCAAAGCCGGGACAAATCAATCGGTCGGTTCGTCCGATTCTCTTGAAAAGCGCGTAATCGCGCACCAGATCCTGACCGCGGTCACGCCCTGCCGTCTCAGACCCGGTAGACGCCGGGCGCGCCACGGCTTACCCTGCCGCGACTCCAATCGAAAGACGCCATGACCGACGCCGCCCCCCAGACCGAATATCAGGTCCTCGCCCGAAAATACCGCCCGGAAACCTTTGCCGATCTGGTTGGGCAGGATGCCATGGTCCGCACCCTGCGCAACGCCTTCAAGGCCGACCGCATCGCGCAGGCCTTTATCATGACCGGGATTCGCGGCACCGGCAAAACCACCACCGCGCGGATCATCGCCAAGGGGATGAACTGCATCGGCCCCGACGGAAGTGGCACCCCGACCACCGACCCCTGCGGCCAGTGCGAACATTGCCTTGCCATCATGGAAGGCCGCCACGTCGATGTAATGGAGATGGACGCCGCCTCGCGTACTGGCGTTGGCGACATCCGCGAGATAATCGACAGCGTACATTATCGGGCGGCCTCGGCGCGCT
Organism: Pacificoceanicola algae; assembly: GCF_049341065.1. Classification (NCBI taxonomy): domain Bacteria; kingdom Pseudomonadati; phylum Pseudomonadota; class Alphaproteobacteria; order Rhodobacterales; family Roseobacteraceae; genus Pacificoceanicola; species Pacificoceanicola algae. Next base: position 64,974 of record NZ_JBMPIX010000007.1, read on the forward strand.
ATAAGATCTATATCATCGACGAGGTGCACATGCTGTCCACCTCGGCCTTCAACGCGCTTCTCAAGACGCTGGAAGAACCGCCCGCCCACGTCAAATTCATCTTCGCCACCACCGAGATCCGCAAGGTTCCGGTCACTGTCCTCTCCCGCTGCCAGCGCTTCGATCTGCGCCGCATCGAACCCGAGGTCATGATTGCCCTGATGCGCAAGATCGCCAATTCCGAACAGGCCGAGATCACCGACGATGCTCTGGCCCTGATCACCCGTGCCGCCGAAGGCTCGGCCCGTGACGCGACCTCTCTGCTGGATCAAGCGATCAGCCACGGCGCAGGCGAGACAACCGCCGATCAGGTCCGCGCCATGCTAGGCCTTGCCGACCGGGGCCGCGTCATGGACCTGTTCGAACGTATCATGCGCGGTGATGCGGCGGGCGCGTTGACCGAACTGTCGTCGCAATATTCGGACGGCGCCGACCCTCTGGCCGTGCTGCGCGATCTGGCGGAACTGACGCACTGGGTATCCGTGGTCAAGATCACCCCCGACGCCGCCGAAGATCCAACGATTTCTCCGGATGAACGCAACCGCGGTCTTGCTTTTGCCGATGGCCTTGGCATGCGCCCACTGTCGCGCGCCTGGCAGATGTTGCTGAAAGCCATCGAAGAGGTCTCGAACGCGCCAAACGCCATGATGGCCGCCGAAATGGCGCTGATCCGCCTGACCCATGTTGCCGAATTGCCCTCACCCGAAGAGATGATCCGCAAGCTGCAGGACACCCCACCGCCGCCGGGCCCCGGCCCTTCGGGCGGCGGGCTCGCTCCGCAGGGCGGGCAGACCTACGCGCAGGGCACCCCGGCGCCAACGCATTCCGGCCCCTCTGGCCCTTCGGCCAGCTATGGCGGGGCCGCCGTGGCCATTGCCGCCGATCAGGCGCTGGCGCGGTTCCCAACCTGGGACCACGTGGTCGAACTGATCCGCGCTAATCGCGATGTAAAGCTGCTTGTCGATGTGGAAACCTGCGTACGCCTGGCCGCATATCAGCCGGGCCGTATCGAATTCACCCCCACCGACACCTCCCCCCCCGATCTGGCCCAGCGCCTTGGCAGCGCGCTGCAGCGCTGGACAGGCAACCGTTGGGGCGTGACGCTGGTCAATGAGTGCACCACCGAAACCATCGCCGAAAAACGTGACGCGGCCAGACTTGCCCTGCACGCCAAAGCCGCCGAGCACCCGCTGATCCAAGCCGCCTTGGCCGCCTTTCCAAAGGCCGAAATCGCCTCGGTCCGCACGCCGGAAGAGGCTGCAAACGCAGCGATGGAAGAGGCCCTGCCCGAAGTTGAAGACGAATGGGACCCTTTCGAAGAGGATTGATCCCCACCCTAAACGCAGTTCGTGAGCGGCGCGGGCATTTCTCAATTCTGGCAGACGGCTGCGACGCCATTGGATTTCGGGCCCGATCGCTACAGCCAGGTCCGCACTGTATCTTGCCGACAGGATCGGCGGCTGCGATAAGCGAAACAACCTCAGACAGGAGCAATGACAATGCTTAAGGGACTCGGCCAGCTTGGCGATATGGCCAAGATGATGAAACAGGCGCAGGCCATGCAGGAAAAGATGGCCCAGCTTCAGGAAGACCTGAACACCATGATGGTCACCGGTGAATCCGGTGCCGGTCTGGTCAAGGCCACCGCCACTGCAAAGGGCGAGTTGAAAGGCCTGGACATTGACCCGACAATCTTTGACCCGAACGAAAAGGAAGTCGTCGAGGATCTGATCCTTGCAGCGATAAAGGACGCCCAATCCAAGGCACAGGACCGCGCTCAGCGCGAGATGGGCAAACTGACCGAAGAACTCGGTCTGCCCGCCGACATGAAGCTGCCGTTCTAAGGCACCGCATCCAATGGGCAAAGGCGCCGACGCGCGCCCTTGCCTTCGCGGCGTTTGCTCATAAACTTCCCGGCGAAACATTCCGATAACCGCTCGAACGGGCGGTCAGCAGGCAAGGCAATGCCAATGAGCAAGGCACCTCCGATCCAGATGTTGGACAGCACCGCAAAGCGCCTGGCGTTTTTGGGGGCCGCATGACGCGTCGCAACGATCCGATCGAGGCGCTGATCGACCTCATGGCGCGTTTGCCCGGCCTTGGCCCCCGCTCGGCCCGGCGCGCGGTGCTCTACCTTATCCGCAAGCGTGGACAATTGCTGCAACCTCTTGCGGACGCCATGCAAGAGGTCGCCCGCAGCGCACGCGAGTGTCTCAACTGCGGCAACGTCGGCACCAGTGACATATGCGAGATCTGCGAGGACAGCCGTCGCGCCACCGGCATCTTGTGCGTTGTCGAGGGGGTGGCCGATCTCTGGGCGATGGAGCGCTCGGGCGTGTTCAAGGGCCGCTACCATGTTCTGGGCGGAACGCTGTCGGCTCTGGACGGCGTTGGCCCGCAAGACCTGCGGATACCGCAACTGGTCAGCCGATTGGAAAACGAAGAGATCACCGAAGTGATCCTTGCCCTCAACGCGACAATCGACGGGCAGACCACGGCGCATTACATCGCTGACCAGCTTGAAGGCCGGGTATCCCTGACCTCGCTGGCACAGGGCGTGCCGATCGGCGGCGAGCTGGACTACCTCGACGATGGGACAATCTCGGCCGCTCTCAACGCCCGCAAAAAGTTTTAGAAATCCGCTCTATCACACCCAATGCCACTCGGACGAGACATCGACCACAGGTCTGCGGGACGGCGGGTGGGGCGCATTCCGGCGCAGCCGGAACAGCGTCGCCCCCGTCACGCCACCTTGGCCATCCCTTCGCTCATCAAAGAAGCCAGAAAACGATCCGTCCACCAGACGATATCCTCGGTTCTGACGTTCTCCCACAGCTTCGCATGGCGCGCCTTGCGCTCGTCCAGCGGCATGGTCAACGCCCGCAAAAGTGCCTGCGCCATCTCGCGGGCGTCATAGGGGTTGACGATCAGTGCCTCGCCCATTTGTTCGGCGGCCCCTGCGAAATGCGACAGGATCAGAACCCCCGGATCCTCCGGATCCTGCGCCGCAACAAACTCTTTGGCGACAAGGTTCATGCCATCGGCAAGCGGCGTGACAAGGCTGACCGCTGCGCGGCGATAAAGGCCCGCCAGATCATCGCGCGGCACTTGACGGCGGATGTAACGGATCGGCGTCCAGTCGATCTCGCCGTATTCACCATTGATCGAGCCGGCCGTCAGATCCAGCGCTTCCCGCATGTCCTGATAGGCCTCGACGTTCTCGCGCGACGGCGGCGCAATCTGCAGAAGCGTTGCCTTGGGGTCGACCTCTCGGCGATCTTGTACATAGGTCCCGAAACCCTCAAAGCGTTGCACCAGACCCTTGGAATAATCCAGACGGTCGACCCCGAGAACCAGCTTTTGGTCCGGCGCCATCGATATGCGCGCCCCGGCCTCTGATGCCTCGGCCGCTGCACGAAAGCCCGTCGCATCAATCCCGATCGGACACGCCAATGGCATGAAGCGACGCCCCTGAACGGCAATCATGCCATCAGATCCGAGAGGCACGCCAAAGCGCTGTTCAAACAGGATCGCGCAGCGTTTGACGTCCGCTTGGGTTTGCAGGCCAAAGACATCGTAGGAGGCGATCCAACCGGTAAAGTCGTCAGCCTCGGGCAAGGCCGGGACATCTGACGCGACCGGAAAGGGGATATGCAGGAAAAAACCGATGCGGTTCTCGACACCCAGTTCGCGCAGGCACTTGGCCAGCGGCAGGAAATGATAATCGTGAATCCACAAGACATCTTCGGGCCGCAAGAACTCTGCCAGCATCTTCGCCAACCTCAGGTTGACCTCCAGATACCCTTCGGCATAACCCGGCTGCACGTCCATCAGATCGGCGCGGCGGTGGAACAACGGCCAAAGGACCGAATTGGCATAGCCAAGGTAATAGTTGTGAAACTCCGCTTCGCTCAGATCAAAGGCATAGCGGTCATAAGCACCACTTGCGATCTGATACAGGCCGTCCTTTGGATTTGCCTTGGCGTCCCCCGAACTGCCTATCCAGATACCACCGTTCGCGGTCAGGCAATCGTGCAAGGCCACGACCAATCCCCCCGACGGCTCTGCCTCGGTCGGTATCCGGTTGGACACCATGATCAATCTGCCAGTCATTTGATTTACCTCTGCTGCGTCCATTGCCAAAGGGCGGCCCGCAACATCGTTGGATCAGCAATCCGAAGCGGCGCCCCACTTGCTCCACTTCCAACTTTGCAGGCGGTTCCCCCTGCTTCAACACACAAACGCATGGCAGGCTCATCGGTTGCATCATCGCCGCAAAAAACAGCACGTCGCCCGGCAAATGGGGATTTGGACAGCAGTTCCACGCTGGCCCGATCCTTTCCGATATCGTCCGGGCGCAGCTCGACCGCCATCTTGGCAAAGTGCACATCCAATCCGGAAAAAGGCGCGGCAAGTGCCTGCATTTCGCCTCTGACCCGCGCTTCGAACTCGGGCGCGCGTCGATAGTGCAGCACGACACCTGTCGGTTTAGGCTCACACAGCAGGCCGGGGTCTAATGCGGCGATGCGCTGCGCCCCGGCGATCAACTGCGCCAAAGTATCGCTGCCGGCCAAAGGATGGCGCCAAAGCCCCGCGTCATCGCGCCGCTCGGCACCATGCCCGCCAAGGATCACGCCCTTGTACTGTGGCACAAAGCCTTCCAGAGCGGCAACCGAGCGCCCCGACACCAAGGCAATCGCGCCGCCTGTCACCCTGTCCAGCGCGCCCAGCAGGTCTGGTAGATCATCCGGAACAACGATGCCGTCCGGCGTCTGCGCCAGATCGACCAGGGTTCCGTCAAAGTCCAGAAGAATGGCAGCCTGTTCGGGGGCAGGCAGGGCGGCGGCGACTGAATGTGCATCAAGCATGGCCTTTAGGATGGGTTTTTGCCGCCAAGGTTCAAGGGCAATCCCCTATTGCCAACTTGGCCAAAAGGGTGCCTGCCCAATATCTGACCTGATATGCAAAAAGCCCCGGCCAATGAGCCGGAGCTTTGATCACTTCTTGGAAAGACTGACTTACTTATCGTCTTCGTCTTCGTCATCATCCTTGCCGCCGGGCAAGTTGAAGAAGCTGTCCGCATCGGCGAAATCGCTGGCGGTGCGGTTATCTTCTTCTTCGTCATCCTCGCCGCGCGGGTCGGACAGGCTGAAGGTTTCAAGGCCTTCAATCGCCGAAGGCAGACGCGGTTCCGAGTCCATCTCAAGGCTCTGCTCGGTCGAGACCAGCTTGCGACGCTCGTCGTCCGTCATCACCGCGTCCATCTTCTTGGCGGCCTTGGCAACGGCAGCGTCCAACTCGGACTGTTTGCACAGGCCAAGGGCAACCGGGTCGATAGGCTGCATGTTCTGGATGTTCCAGTGCGTGCGCTCGCGGATCGTCTGGATCGTCGGTTTAGTCGTCCCCACCAGCTTGGAGATCTGGCTATCAGCCAGTTCGGGGTGGAACTTGACCAACCAAAGGATCGCATTCGGACGGTCCTGACGCTTGGACAGCGGGGTATACCGCGGGCCGCGACGCTTTTCTTCGTCATGGGCAGCGGCATTGAACTTGAGTTTCATCTTGTAGACCGGGTCTTTTTCGGCCTTGTCGATCTCTTCCTGGACAAGCTGGTTATTGGCGACCGGGTCAAAGCCCTTGACGCCCGTAGCAACGTCGCCGTCGGCGATGCCCTGAATTTCCAGCTCGTGGAAACCGGTGAAATCGGCGATCTGTTTGAAGCTGAGCGTGGTGTTGTCTACCAGCCAGACGGCAGTCGCCTTGGGGTGCAGAAGTTTGGCCATGGAATGCCTCCGTACGATATCTCTTTCCCGCGCCAAGGCCGGGGCCAGGGCGGTCCCGGCGATCCGGGACAAGTTGCCGTTGTAGGGAAACCTGGGCGCTATATAGTCGCCTTGACCAAAAGAGGGAAGAGAAAATGCGTTGGTTGGTGATCTGGTTGTTTACAGCTGTATCTGCGATGGCCGAGGGAGAGCAGGCGGGCGAATTCGACTACTACGTCATGTCGCTGTCATGGTCGCCCACATGGTGCGCGCTGGTAGGCGACGGACGCGGATCGCCGCAATGCGATGCTTCGGCCGATTTCGGTTGGGTCCTGCACGGGCTCTGGCCGCAATACAACCGCGGCTGGCCATCCTATTGCCGCACCACCGAACGCCAGCCATCGCGCGCCCTGACCGCCTCGATGGCGGACATCATGGGCACCCCCGGTCTGGCCTGGTACCAGTGGAAAAGGCATGGCGTCTGTTCGGGACTCGATCCGGTGGCCTACTACGATCTGGCGCGCAAGGCCTATGAAAGCGTGACCCGCCCGGCGGTGTTTCGCAAGCTGGACAAACCGGTGAAACTGCCCGCCTCGGTGGTGGAAGAGGCCTTTCTCAAGGCCAATCCCGAATGGGAGCCGGATATGCTGACCATCACCTGTCAGGCCGGACGCATTCAGGAAGCCCGTCTTTGCCTGTCCAAGTCGTTGAAACCGGTCCCCTGCGGACGCGACACAGTGCAGGACTGCAAGATGAAAGACGCGCTGTTCGACCCGATCCGCTGATCACGGCTCGAACTGGTAACCAAAACGCGCGATGTCGGCGGCGCTGATCCGGGCAACCAGATCAACCTTGTCGCTCGAATAATAGCTGCGAAAATCCCGCCGGTTCGAACGGTTTGCGTGTGGCATTTCAAGGTCAAAACCAAGACGTGCGGCCAGCGGGGCGAGGTCTTCGTCCAGATGTTCAAGACGCAGGTAGAAATCTGCCTGCTCGCGCCCGGTGACATCCGTCATGTAGCGCGCATAGGGCCAGGCTTGCAGGGAAGATTGCGTGTGGTCGTGGCTCAGGAATTCGGCAAAACTGAGCGTTTGCGCCAGTGTGACCGCCCGGTGATCAAAGCGTTGCATTTGCAGCCAGTGATAATAGCTGACCATACGATCCCAAGGGTTTCGCACCAGCGTAAAACAGGTCATTTGCAGGATCTCATCCGGCGTCAGCACCCCGTCGATATCGGCCAGAGTCGAATGCTTCCATAGGCGCCCGCTGGCCCGCAATTTCTTGACCCGGCCACGCCGCTTTTGCGCCTTGGGCGTGTCGCCGATCAAAATGTCGTCGCGGTGTGCGCGATCTTCCAGCGCCAGCGCCATCGAGGTCCCCCCGGTCTTGGGGATATGCACAAAAATATAGGAACGCCCGGGCGAGATGATCATTCCCGCACCCTAGCGGAAATCCCTCTTTCCACCAGCCCCAAGCTTGACCATTATCGGCCCCGAAAAGGTAAGGAGAGAAAACCATGGCTTGGATGCGAGACGAAACCGGGTTGGGCCGGAACACCGCGAACTACGTGCCTCTGACGCCACTGTCCTTTCTGAAACGCGCTGCCGGGATCTGGCCGGATCACATGGCGGTCGTCTATGGCGCGCATCGCAAGACCTACGCGCAATACTTCGAGCGCGTCTCGCGGCTGGCGTCGGCGCTGACCAAATTGGGCGTGCAACCGGGTGACGTTGTGGCAACGATCCTGCCCAACATCCCCGCACAGGCCGAGGCGCATTTCGGCGTGCCCGCCTGCGGCGCCGTCTTGAATGCCATCAACACAAGGCTCGACCCGGATACCGTGGCCTATATCCTTGATCATGGAGAGGCCAAGGTTGTCCTGTGCGACCCGCAATTCCTGCCCACCCTCGCCGAAGCGTTGGACCGCATGGAAGGCACCGCGCCACAGGTCATCGAGGTGGCTGACGATCACGCCGGGGTGCATGGGCACGGCCATTACACCGAATACGAAGCGTTTTTGCAGACCGGCGACCCCGAATACGATTGGATCATGCCCGAAGATGAGTGGGAAAGTATCGCGCTCAATTATACCTCGGGCACCACGGGGCGGCCCAAGGGCGTGGTCTATCACCATCGCGGCGCTTATCTGAATGCCATGGGGCAGGTCGTGTCGTGGCGCATGACCCTGCATCCCAAATATCTGACGATTGTGCCGCTGTTTCATTGCAACGGCTGGTGCCACACATGGATGATGCCGCTGCTGGGGGGCACAGTCATTTGCTGCCGCGACATCACCGCGCCCGCAATCTTTGACGCCATTGCCGACGAAGGCGCGACCCATTTCGGCGGTGCCCCCATCGTGTTGAACGCTCTGGTCAATGCCCCGCAAGATCAGCGCCGCGCCTTTGATCACATCGTCGAGGTTTTCACCGCCGGCGCGCCCCCTGCCCCGGCAACCCTGGCCAAGATCGAGCCGATGGGATTCAACGTCACGCAGGTCTATGGCCTGACCGAGGTCTACGGCCCCGCGACCGAATGCACTTGGAAAGCCGAATGGGAATCGCTCGAAGGTGACGCCCGCGCCGCCATCAAGGCGCGTCAGGGGGTCGCCATGCCCTTTATGGAAGAGGTCATCGTCGTCGATGAACAAATGGCCCCGATCCCTCGCGACGGTGTCGAAAAGGGCGAGATCATGTTCCGCGGCAATGGCGTGATGAAGGGTTATCTCAAGAACCCCAAAGCCACGGAAGAGGCATTCAAAGGCGGATATTTCCATTCCGGCGACATCGCCGTTCAGCACCCGGACAGCTTTGTGCAAATTGCCGATCGGGCCAAGGACATCATCATCTCGGGGGGCGAGAATATCAGCTCTGTCGAGGTCGAGGGTTGCCTGATGGGACATGACGCCGTGCTGCTCTGCGCCGTGGTCGCCAAGCCGGACGAAAAATGGGGCGAAGTGCCATGCGCCTTTGTCGAGCTCAAGGACGGGCATGACGCAACCGAGGCCGAATTGATCAGCTATGCCCGGCAAAAACTGGCCGGGTTCAAGACGCCGAAAAAGGTCGTCTTTATGGAATTGCCCAAAACCTCGACCGGGAAAATCCAGAAGTTCGAGCTGCGCCAGATCGCCAAAACGGCCTGAGCGCGCGCCATTCAGACCTGTTGAAAACGCGAAAGGCGGGGGACTGACACCCTCGCCTTTCCTGTCTTTTGAAACCGAGGATCTTTCACCTTAGGGCGCAAATATTCACCAATTGACACTTATTAGTTGATCGAGTGCCCATTTGCGGTTTTGTTGAAAGCTATATTTGAACCGGGAATTTTCATATGGGACTTTTCGAGTCCCTTGGTTTGACCAACAAAGGTGGAACCAAGGGCGCCCGAGATACGCTTGCAGGGTATATGCAGACCCTGGCAGGGGCGGACTGCCTTGGGGTGCCGCCGCTTTCAGTGTATGAACGGTTCAATTCCGCAGGATCGGATTTTCACGGGCAATGCGCTGTCGCGCAGGGGGCTTCGGGGTATCGTCTGGGCGCCGATGCCAAGCTGGACGTGGCCAAGATGATCCCGGCTTCGGCCTCGGTTGGCCTGACGGCGGCCGCGACGCTCAAACTCAGCGCCGCCCGCCTGCCGACCTCGGCGATCATGATCTTTCGCCTGCCCAGCGCCATGACCGCCGTGGGCGTTGCGCAGATGCCCATCGCACTGGCACAGCTTGATGGCATCAACTGGACACTGAAGGCTGCCGCAGGGGCCGGGATCGGCGCAGGGCACGACTTTGAAAAGATCGCCGCGGCCAAGATCTCGGCGGACGCCAGCTTGTCCTACACTTGGCTCAACACCCGGCTGGTGTCTTTTGGCACGCAGCATTTCACCGGCACAAGGCGACAGGATATCGCCAACGCAGTTGATGCCATTCTGGCGCTGGAACTGAAAAAGACGCTGGCCAATATCCTGACCTACAACGAAGCCGAGGAACGCAAGCTGGCCAAGGCAGCAGGCTGGGAGGTGGGCTCGAAGTCTATGAAGGACATCGCCAAGGCAAAGCAGGACGACCTGACAGCCATTGGCAAAAAGACCCTCAGCGATCTGAGGCGCGGCGTCGGGTATGAATATGCGCTGGCCGGTTTTGCCTTTGCCACGCCTTTGGTTTTTGCGGGCAAGGTGATCTACGACGCTTTCATGGCGCGCAAGGACATGAAGCTGGACGAGCAGATGCTTGACCTGCGCGAAAAGCTGAGCGCCGAAGTTCGCAGGCTGACCGCTGCGGGCAAATCCGCCAAAGACCCCGAGGTTCTGACCCTGCGCACCGCGACAGACCGGATTTCGGACCTGCGCAACGCATTTCTCGAAGAGCGCGTCTACAAGACAAGCTCGGTCCGCGAAGCGGGTGCCCTGCCCAAGGTCGACAAGGCGCATCTGGAACGGACGGATGAAACCGCGCTGGCCCTGACCTCTCGCGAATACGGCGCCGAAATCGGGGTGAAAGGCGAATTCAAAGTCTTCACCAAGATGCAAACCTCGGCCAAGGCCGGGGCAGATGTCATGGGGCAGAAGATCGACTTTCGCTTTCAGGTGCGCGGCGCCAACGACATGCTGATGGTTCAGGATACCCAGGTCGATTACCTGCAAATGACCGCTGAAGCCGCTGTGGAATGCAAATTCGGCCTGACCGGGGTCAAAGCGGTTGATGACAAGCTGAACAAGGAAGTTGCCAACGAGGTCAATCAGAAGAAGGCCGGGAACGTCAAACAAGTGCTGGCCAAGCGCCGCTTCGGGGCGCTGATCTACCGCGCCGCTACGGTCTATCTTGAGGGCGGCAGTGCCAGAACCAAGCGGCCCAAGCCGGGGGTCAGCGGGCTGAGCATGGGGGTTTCCGTGCGATCCGCGCGGCTGATTTCCTATGCCAATCAGGTACGCGAATTGATCCGGACCAATGCCCCGGATGCGCAAACCAAAGCCTTTGAAAGCTGGGTTTGCCTGCATCTGGGGTGCCAACCACCGGCGCTGCGCGACTTCCTGAAGGACTCGCTGCTGGCCGATGCGAAGGTGGGCGAGGATGGCAAGACCGCGTTCCCCTCGGACGCGCTGATACTTGAGGCAAGTTATGGCATGAAGGCCGCGGCCCTGCCGGCCATGACAATGGGCTCGGATGGTGCTCCGATCAGCCTGTTCGATTACATGAGCTATGGCGGAATGCAGGGATTTCAGAACGATGTCTCAAAGGACAAATACACCCTGAGCGCGCTGCGCCTTCGGTACCGCATTCAAAGCCCGCTGAAATCCACCCCCAAGACCTACTTTTCCCTTGGGCTGCCGCTGAAACAGGCGCTGCCGCTTTCGGTGAATATCGACTTTGGTGCGAACAAAGAGGTCGGACAGGAATCCATTGTCGATCTGGCCGCGCAGTTTTCATCCGAAATTCGCGGCCTCGCCGCCAGCGAGTTCGAAAAATATGAAATGAGCGTGCCGCCGGTCGTGCTCTTCAACCGGTGCTGATGATGTCCCTGAGTTTTGCTGATATCAAAACCCGTCTGGACCAGCTGCAAAAGGCCTATGCGAAGGATCTGGCCGGGACATTCAAGATCAGCGGAACCACGGAAATCGAGCTGATCAAGCCGCTGCCGCTGGCCAATCTCGAGGGTTTCCTGACCAAGCTGTTTGGGTCCGATCACGCCCTGCCTGACATCCCCACTGGGGGTGCCATCATTGAAACGCTGCACATCAAGGCGGGCGATGTGTTTACCGCAAGGCTGCAAATGGCCTTTGAAAGTGCCGATTGGCAGGTGATGGACGGGTTGACCCTGTCGGTGACCTCGCTCGGTTTTCTCAACAAGGCGGGCGCGTGGTCCGGCAGCATCACCGCCCAGGCCACGGTGCAAGCCCATAAATTCGACGTCACGCTGCAATGGCCCGAGATGATCCTAGACGGCGCTTTGCAAAACGATCCCGGCGTGGCGGTCGCGCGCGATGCGGCCTTGCAGGCCGATACTCCGGCAAGACGCCAAGCCGCCGAACAGGCAGCGCAGGCGGCTTTGGATCAGACCTTTGACGCCGTGGATGCCGGCGGGTTGATCGCGGGCCACGGGCTGACACCGCATAAAGCGGCGCGGCTAGACCGCCTGGCGCTATTTGCAGCGGCGCGCATCCAGTATCTGCAACTGGATATTGCGGGCAGCAACCTGATCCAGTTCCACCAGCTAACCCTGAAAACGGCCGATCTGAGCCTTGTCTATGCGGGGGGCCCCAAGGCCCGGTTCACCGGGTCGCTGGAAACCGAAGTGGACATCGGCAGGACCAGCTTTCACCTCAAAGGTGCCAAGACCGAAACCGGCTGGCAAATCGAGGCGCGCGGGCAAAGCACGGGGACCTTGGCGAAGATTGTGCAGGACGTCTCGGCAAAGGTGCTGGGCACTGGCCACAAGATCACAGATTTCGGTGTTCCCGGCAATTTTGCCAATCAGACGGTCTCGGGCGATGTTCTGCTGAAACTGGACACGGCCAAGGCGTCAATATCGCTGGAATTGGCGGTTGAACTTAACTCCGGCTCGGCCCGGTTCGAGATTGACCTGACCAAAGACGGCGCCAGCGCCAAGGCGCAGCTAAGGCTGGGTGATCTGACCTTTGAGGTGGATTTCGCGAAGATAAAGACCCAGTCGGTTCTGGCCGCGCAGTTCCGCAGTGAAAACGGCGTCAGCATGAAACTGGACAGTCTGGCAAAGCTTGCCGAGTTGGACTCGGCGTCTACGGCGCCCCCGGTCGATGCCTCGCTGCAAATCACGCTGCGCGATGCGCTTTTGGCGGCGGTGACCTCGGCCGGCAAGACCCGTTTCCTGATCGCCGCCGATCTGGACGGCGGCATTGATCTGTCGGGGCTGGGCGATCTGCCCTTGGTCGGCGATCTGATGCCGCGCGACATGGGCTTTGGTCTGTCGCTTGCGCCGATCCTGCCCAGCGCCCCCTGGTCGGCGGCGAATATCGAAGCGCTCAATACCCTGCGCGGCAAGGATGGACCACACTTGCCGAAAACGCTCAAACGGGCGTCGCTGGGGATCAGCCTGAAGACCCCCGGCCACCCGCCCGAACCGCTGGACCTGCCTCTGACAAGCGATCCGGCCAAGCCCGGCGATCTTGCCAAACCTGCCGCCCCGAAAAACGGCGACGAGGCGCTGCATTGGAAAGACCTGCAGCGCAGTTTCGGGCCGGTCACGGTGAACCGGGTTGGCATCGGTCTGGACCGCAAGAATGCCGCCGATCCGACACTTCGCATTGCGCTCGATGGCGGGCTGGTCATCGCCGGGCTGGACCTGTCGCTGATCGGGCTCGAGGGGCATTATGGGCTGACATCGAAAACGCTGGGCTTCGATCTGCGAGGGCTGGGGCTGGAGTTTGAACGAGGCCCGATCAAGATTGCCGGGGCCTTTGCCAATCTTGGCGGCGATTATCTGGGCAAGGCGACGCTGGGCACGAAATCCTTTACGCTCAGCGCCTTGGGCGGCTTCGCCATGATCGCCGACACCGGCGGCAAGAAGACCCCGTCGATGTTCCTGTATGGTATGCTCAACGTACCCTTGGGCGGCCCGGCCTTCTTTTTCGTCGAAGGACTGGCGGCGGGCTTTGGCTATAACCGCAAGTTCACCGCGCCGGATGTCTCGGGCGTGCGGAGCTTTCCCTTTGTCGTCGATGCCGTCGGTGCGTCGGGCGGAAACAAACGCAAAGCCGGCAAGATCGGCGACGAGCTTGAACGTCTGCACGATTTCATCACCCCGCAACTGGGCGAGTATTTTGGCGCAATCGGGGTCAAGTTCACCTCGTTCAAGCTGCTCGACAGTTTCGCGCTGCTGGTCGTGTCCTTTGGCCGCGAGGTCGAGATCGACGTACTTGGCGTGTCGACCTATCAGATGCCGCCGATCGTGCCGAAAGGCACGCCTGCTCTGGCGCGGATCGAGCTTGATCTGGTGGCCAGCTTCCGTCCCAAGACGGGCGAGTTGAAGATCCGTGCCGAGCTGGGCAAAAATTCCTTTGTCTACGCCAGCCTGTGCCACCTGTCGGGCGGCTTTGCATTCTATTCGTGGTTCGGGCCTGAAAACGCGGGCGATTTCGTTTTGACGGCAGGGGGATACCATCCGCAGTACCCCGCTCCGGACTATTACCCCAAGGTGCCGCGGATCGCCCTGACTTATCAGATCACCCCGGACATCTACGTCAAAGGCTCGGCCTATATGGCGCTGACGCCATCGATGTTCATGGCGGGCGGATCGCTTTCGGCCTCGGCCAGTTTTGGCAAGGTCTCGGCCTCGTTCACCATGGGGGTGGATTTCCTGATCTCTTGGGAGCCGTATCACTACGATGCGAAGGCCTATCTGGACATTCGTGCGAGCTGGTGGATTTTCCACACCCATGCCCACGCGGAACTTGCGGTCTGGGGGCCATCCTTTGCAGGACACGCCAAGGTGCATTGGAGCGTGATCAGCTTTAGCGTCAGCTTCGGCCACAGCTTGCCCGTCGCGCTGCCGATCACATGGGATCACTTTCTGAAAAGTTTTCTGCCCTACGACGCGGCAAGCAAGACCACCAAGGTTGCCCCGGGGCTGGCGATAGCCGGGGGGCAAATCGGTGAGCAGTCCATCGCCGGGGCTGAACCGATCCCGGTGATCAACCCAAAGACGCCTAGCATCAGGATCGATACGGTGCTGCCAGCGCTGACAAGAAACTCGGGTGCGATCAGCGGAACAGACACCTTGGGATGCGCGCCGCTGAACGTCGCGGCCCTGAAAAGCGCGGATATCAGGATCAGCATACAAGCCAAGACATTGGGCAATGCGCTGGATCGGTTCCATGCCAAAGACCTGATCAAGGGGTTCCCTTCGGCGATGTGGGGCTATTCCAGCACCCGCGCCCTGCACGACAAGACACAACTGAACGGGTGCGGCGGGGTTCTGCTGACCCCGGCAACCAAACCGGTACCGACAAACGCCCCTACGCCGCCCAGTATCAGCCGCGAGGATTGCGCCTATGACATCCATCCCGATACCGGATTTGCCGGACATTTTCAGCCGAGCGTGCCCCCGGCGGTGCGGCAAACGCAAACCGGCGTCCCTGTAGCGACGGCGCTCAATCCGGCGGTCGGCAGCGTCGCGGCGAACAACCGCCAAGGCATTCTGAGCGATCTGGGCCTGCCCCCTGAAACGGCCGGGACAAATGAGACCACAGCCCGGAATTTCCGCGTGGCGCCAACCATTGCGGGGATATCGTGATGCGGGAAAGACAGGTGCCTCCAAAGCAGGACCCAAAAGACGAATTCGTCTTTCACGACAATGACATCCCGACACTGACATCGGACGTCTACACCGTCACGGCAACCTCGACCCTTACGGTCGCCAGCGGTGAAACAGTCACCGGAACCTCTTCGCTGACCTTCAAGGTGGCCGGGCCGCAGTTGGTCTTGCCCCCGGATGAGATTGCCGCGAAATTCCCTGCCAACACGGCGCGCGGCATGTTCTATCAGGTCTTGCCGCATGTGACGCTGACGCGCACGAGCCTCCCTTGGGAGCGGTTGCCTGCAAAAGGTGCCACGGGCGTGCCTTGGCTTGTCCTGCTGGTGCTGTCGCAAAAACAACTGGCACAAGCCGCGCGGTCAACCACAAAGGTCAGCGCGTTGGCGGCTCAGGGGATTGCTGCGGACGACACCGACCCCGAGGCGCAGATCAACCTGCTTGACCTGCCCGCCCGGCTTGTCGCCGATCTGCTGCCCGACTTCGATGATCTCAAGTGGCTGGCCCATGTGCGCAGCGTCACCCCCAAGAACGGGCCCGGTGCACCCGAAACCGCCACGCTGGTTTCCGCGAACCTGCCCGTGCCTGCGCAGCAAAACCACGCGTTCCTGATCTCGGTCGAGGGTCGTTATGCCCAAGGCAACAAGCCCACTGGCGCTTTGACCTTTCCGGTCCTGCACGAATGGACGTTCTTTTGCGAGGCCGAGCACAGCCACGGTTTCGCGGAACTGCTGATGCAGGCGCAGGGCCCCAATGGCCACCCCGAGCCCTTTGCACTGTCGACGCCGGACGGCGCACCGCCCGCCGCGGCCTTGCGCTATGAAAAGGGCTATGTCCCGGTTGTCCATCACATGCGCCGGGGCGAGGTTTCTGCCGCTTGGCTGCGCAGCCCGCTATCGGTGGGCGAGCCCCCGGATCCGACCCCGGCCCAGAAGGCACATCTGCCCGCGCAGCATTCTGACGGGTTTCTGACGCTCGATCCCGATTTCGCCATGCTGGACGTGACCTATTCCGGCGCGTGGGAACTGGGGCGGCTGTTGATGCTGGAACAGACCGAGCTTGCCACCGACCTGTATCATTGGAAACGGGCCCATGCGCAGGCCAGTCATCTGGCAAAGAACCCGGTTCCGGGCCTCACACCAGACCCGCTGCCGCCGATGCCCGGGCCTCTGGCCCAGTGGATCACCCATAACCTGATCGAACTGCGGTCCGTGCCTTTTGGCTATCTTGTGCCTGATAAGGGCATGTTGCCGCCCAACAGCCTGCGGTTTTTCGACGTGGATCGGTTTTGGCTGGATTGCCTACGTGACGGCGCTTTGTCGGTCGGGCGCAGCGACAGCGGCCAGCACAAACGCGAAGCCGATATGCGCAAGTCGCTCGCGTATCCGGACGAGACCAGCGGCTTGTTGCTGCGCAGCGCCGCTGTCAGCGATTTCCCGCATCTTGAGATCGATGCCTACAGCGTCGATCTGCCCAATGCCGATCCGGTCGGAACCACGGCCAAGCCGTTGGATATCCTGCGTTTCGAACGGCTCAGTCGCGACGTGTTGCTGGTTCTGTTTACCGGACGAGTGCGCACTGCGGACCTGCATCTGCACCCGCAGGCGGTCCATTTCGGGTTCGAAGCGCGCCACGATGCCAGCGGCACCGAATACATGCGCAAGGAAACCAAGCATTTGACCCCAAAAATGACCGTCGATATCGGAGCAACGCCACCGCTGAGCGGCCTGCTGCCCAGCCGCCGGGTGCAGATCGACGCCTTGGCAAAGAAACTGGTCGGCGCGCGCGCGGGCACTCCGGGCGATGTGGCGACATTTGCGCTGCAAATGCTGGAAGGCGTGCCGCTTGTACGCTTTCGCCGCGCGGTCTGAAAGGGGAGCAGGATGACGCAAACGCTTTTGGTTCCCATGCACCTTGACGCACTGGTTCTGGACGCCCCCGAGCCGGTGATCGGCCCGGCACTTGATATCGCGGTAGCGCCTTGGTTCGGCGACAGCGGCGATGGCGCGCTGCGCGACCATTTTTCCAACGTCGCCAACGTTTCGTCCGCCATGCGGCAGGATCCGATGTCGCCCAGCAACCGTCTTTTGCAGCCCGGCACCCATCTGCACTGGGCGCTGCCCGACGCGCTGACCCATGGCAACACGCGCAACCCCGGCCATCCCGCCTTTGTCGAGCGGGACGGGCTATGGTTTCCGAAAGTCCCGAACCGCTGGGCTGTGCTGAAACTGACCGGTGGCAGCTTTGACACGCTGGCCGCGGCATGGATCGTCGAAAGCGACTTTGTCCACCCTTGGGGCACCGGCAGCGAGGCGACAAGCTATCCGATCAAACCGGGGACCGGGCGGGTGCAGCCCTATGTCAGACTTGGCCGCAGTTACCCGGTTGCCGGGGCCGTGCCGCCGGACAAAAGCGACGGGCTGCTGGCGGATTATGACGCAGGGCTGACAGCTGTTGGCTATGGTGATCCAACCTTCGCGGCGCTGTATACCGGGTGCCACACGGTTTTCGGGTTTCATGACCCCGACCTGCCCTTGGCGGACACGCGTTATGAGGTGATCGGCTGGTATTCCGCCGATCAGGACTCGCCCCTTGGATATTGGAAGAGGCTGGATCCGCAGGGGTTAGACAGGAAACAGTTTATTGCCTCGCTTCTGGCCAGCGTTGACGATCCTCCCAAGCCGATGTCGCAGATCCAGAACTGGCCCAAGGCCGAGGCCCGCGCCGTGGAAATCGCCTTCGCAAATCAGACTGGCTGGGCGCTTTCGGACCCCGCGCAAAACTTTGCCCAATGCGACAGCCTGACCTTCAACGCCAGCATTCAGATCACCGCCATCAAGGGCAGCAAACCGGCGCCTGTCGATGGGCCTGTTACCGTGGGCACCTCGACCTCCGAGGCGATTGCGGCCTTTCTGTCGGACGGTGACACCGCACTTGAGCAGAGTCTTGAGGCCATCAGTTTTCACACCGAGATGAAGGATCATCACCTCGATTATGGCGCCAAGCTGCGTGAGACCCGCCATGCCGCGGGCTTCACCGCGACGGGCAAGAAAACCACTTGGGCGCTGCGCCCGCCGGAAACGGCGGTGTCGGACCCGATCACCGGAATGATGCCGCGTCACGACGAAACGCAGGCCACCTTGCCGGAATGGCTGGCGCAGGAATTGAACCTTCTGAACATCGCGCAGGACGATTATGACGCCGCGCGCGATACGGCAGATGGCCTGCGGCAACAGATGTATGCCGACTGGCAGCTGTATATGCGGGCCTGCTATCCTTTGGATGACAGGGCCGATTTCGCGCTGGACGTCGATCTGCTGCGCGACGTGGTTCTGGTGCAAAGCGTCGACGCCTACGAAGCCGCCGCCGCCGAGCTGGACCCCGGCAGGCAAGGCTCGGTCGCGGCGCGTCTGGCCGAGGCAAAGATCCGGATCCTTGATGCCGTGAACAGCTTTGTCGCCCATGCCAAACATCCGCAAAAGCTCGAACTGGTGCCCGTCGCCGGGCCGCGCTATTTCGTGCCGAACGACCCCATCATCGCAACCGAAGCCGAGGCGCTGAAGCAAAGCCCGCGCCACGGTCAGGACGGGCGCGCGCGAAAGGACGGGCGGCTGGAATGCATCGCCTTTTCCCCGGCCACCCTGCCCCGCGCAGACATAGGCCTTGGCGATCTTGACGCCCTGCGCCAAGTCATCGCCGCGCAGCGCACCCCGGCCTTTTCGGAAATAGCCGAGCGCGTCCAGGGCAGCTTTCAAAGCTGGAACCCGATCGTGCTGGAATGGCAGGCCTCGGTTCAGGCTTATCTGCCGGGCAGCAATTTGCGCTCGGACAAGGGGCGCTATGATCCGGGCGTAATCGACAACGGCTTTGTCCTGCCGGAAGAGCGTTGCGATCTGGACCTGCGTCAACCAACCGGCCCCGGCGATCTGGCCACGGCCTATCTTGTCGAGGGGCGCAGCCTGCTTCACGCGCATGGGCCGCAACTGCTGCAAACCGCGCTTGACGCCTATCTGAAAGAAAAACCCGCGCTGGATGGCAAGACCACAAAGGCGCTGGCAGCGGTGCAGACCAAACTGGGCAAAGCGCTGGACCCGAAACGCCAAAGCCAATTGGCGAGCACCTCGCTGGGTGGGTTCAACCAGCGCCTTTTGATGCGGCTTCTGGAAGAACAGCTTCCCATCGCCGACCCGCTGGGGTTTGACGCCGACAAGGCACGCGCCGATCAGGTGCGACGGCATGTGGGCAATGCCAACGGTTATTGGTCCGCCGAAACCGAGGCGCCCTTTATCCCACTGCGCACCGCTCGGTTGGCCTTGTCCGAAGGGCGGATCATCGACAGCTTTGGCCAGTTTCTGCCGTGGTATCCCGGAGGCAGAACCGGTGCACAGGTCCTGCCCGCGGCCACGTTGCGGCAAGGTACTGCGCTGGACATCTACCTGCCGCCAAGGTCGGCGCAGCCCTCACGGCTGGATTTTCGCTGGCTGGACGCCGACAGTGATCTGCGCGAAAGCAACGATCACCCGGCCTCATCGCCGCTTTGCGGTTGGGTTGTGCCGAACAATCTGGACAACGACATTCTGATTTATGACGCAGACGGCCAGCATCTGGGGATTATCGATTTCACCGGCATCTGGCGTCCGGCCCCTGGCAATGCCGCCGCTCCCGCCGGACCGGGGCTGATCCCCAACGCGCACCTTGCGCGGGTGGCGCGCTGGATCACCGCCAATGGCTCGGACAGTTTCATGCAGACGCTCCTGGACACATTCGACAGCAGCCTCAGCCGGATCGACCCAAAGGACTACAGCGTGCAAAACGCCGCAGCCTTGTTGGTTGGGCGGCCAATTGCCGTGGCGCGGGCCTTTATGAACCTCTCCCTGCAAGGCCCGCCCGCACAGGACCAATCGCAGCAAATGCTGAACCAACGGATCGCCGGGGGCGGCAACGCCGATCACGGCTTTGGTGCCATCGAATTTCCGATCCGGCTGGGCGAGTATGGCCAGTTGAACGACGGGCTGGTCGGCTATTTCCGTGCGGACGAAGACCGGGACGGCGCGCATGGCACCTTGTACGCGCCACAAAGCGCGGCCTCGTCGCATCCGGCGATCCAGACCTATGACCCAAAGACCAAGGCACCACTGACCATCCGGCACAGCTTTGACGCGCCACCGCAAAACCTGACGCTGCTGTTGGACCCGCGTTGCCCCGTCCACGCCACCACCGGGATATTGCCAACGAAAGCGATCCGAATTCCGCAGGATCAGTTCATGCCTTCGCTGCGCGCGCTGGAAATGGTTTTTGCGGCCATGCCCATTCTGACCCCGCCATCGGGAATGCAGCTGCCGCTGCCGCGCATCGCCGGAAGGACATGGTCCTGGCTGGCGATCGAGGATGGCCTCTGGCATGAACAATCCGGCCGGGCCACCGTCACGCTGGCTGATCTGCGCCACGCCTTGCCCGGGCGGATGCAGATCACCTCGGGCAATGTGGCGCGGCTGTTGGATGGGGACGATGCCACGACCGGACCAAACGTCTTCGCAGCCGCCGATCTGATGTGGCGCGCCTTGCTGGAGCAGGCATGGATCACCGAAACCCAGCCTGGCCTCGGCCTTCTGAAAGGGCCTGCTGCGCCAGACAGCCCGCCGTTGGGTTATGGCTTTGGCACCGCCGCCACGCAGATGCTGCTGAGCAAAATCGCCAAGGGGCTTCAGCCCGCCCAGCAAACCGCTGTTTTCCAGGATCGGATCGTTGCCCGCGAAGGCTGGCTCAGACTTGTTCCGACCAAAGACTCCAACACCTGACCGCGAGGACCCCAGATGACACGGATAGCCCCCATATCGCGCGCAACGCTGGATGCGGTGTTGTTGAACGAGCACCTCGAAAGCGTGCTGACCATCGGCGAAGGCCCCAAGACGCTGATGCTGGAACTGACCAACCTGCTTGGCGCGAATGACATCTCGATCGGCGATGCGCATGGCTCGTCCCTCGTGCTGACCTTTCGGCCCGGAGCGCTGAACCACATTGACCAGATCACCGTCGGCGATGGCTGGACGCTCGGCAGGCTCAAGGGGGCCTTCATCCCCTCGCTGGAACTGACGCACAAACAGGGCGTCACGCTGAAACCGGGGGAAAAGCTGCAAATCGCGCTGAGCAACCTGACCGCCTCGGCCGCCGGAGCATCGCGCAGCACCCGGGTCGAGATGGCCTATGCCAATGTCGCTGTCGCAGGGGGCCCCCAATTGTCAGGGCGCCGGACCATCCACCTGAGCCTGCTTTACCCCAATGTGCCCGCCGGTCAGGTGATCGGACAAACCGGCGTCACCGGATCGTTCAAGGCTGAACTGCTCAGCTCGGCCGATGTGCTTATCAGTTCCAAACGGCTGGTCAACGGCCAACCGGAAACGCCTATGGTCAACGACATTCGCATCCGTTTGTCCGCCAGCGCGCCGGTGCCGATCAAGGCCAACGCCTCGGGGCAGTTGCAGGACGATGTGGCCAAGGTCTCGTTCCATTTCCCCGGCGACACCGGGGACACGGCTAAGCTGTCGGGCAAGATCGTGACGACACAGGACGTGACCACGCACACCACCTTTCCGCCAGCGGCCTTTCCGCCGCCTTCCGGCATTGGGCGCGGCCACCCAATGGGGCCATTTTTCAACCCCAGCACCGCGCCAATTGTCACGACCGTTCAGAAGGACAGGTGGCAGGCGCATGGAGACATCATTTATTACGCCAGCCAACACGACGATCCGCTGTTCGACGACTTTCTGGAGTTTGGGCTCTCGATCACCACCAGCCTGAAACCCGGAGCCTACCCGCTGACGATCCGCCTTGAGAATGTGAACCAGCAGAACGTGGATATCGTTTTGCTGCTGAATGTCACGGCCATCGGCCTTCCCGGGATGGACCCGGCGGACGGTTATATCAATGCGCCGGGGTCGCTGACCATCAATACGCCGAAAACCCTGATCAAAGGCGATCTGACGGTCGACAAGAAACTAACGGTCAACAGCAACGAGATCCACTTCGGTAACGATTGGCACATTGGCGCAGCCACCAACTGGTTCTATTTCCGCAACCAAAAGAACCTGTCGATCATGTTCTTTCAGGAAGACAACAACGCCATAACCATCGGAACCGGAACAAACGTCGACAAACCGTTGCGGATCTGGGCCCCCAAGAACGTCGGTATCAACACCAACAGCCCCAAAGCCACGCTGGACGTGAACGGCTCGCTCGAGGCCAAAACCCTGCAACTGAACAATGCGGCCGTCGCTCTGAAATTTGCATACGGTTGGGATATTTACATCTACAAAACCCAATTTATCATCCAGCAGAATTCGAAAAACCTCGCGGTTTTCAATTCCAATGGGGATCTCTGGCTGCATGGTGTGGTAAAGGAGAAGCTTGTTTGATGAGTGACAAGATCCAAACCCGCCTTGTCTCGCTGCGCGACGAGCAGAAGAAAGGCAAGCAGATGCTGATGGATATGGAGCGTGAAGCCGATGAGCTGCGCGCCACGCTTTTGCGCATCGCCGGCGCCATTCAAGTCCTCGAAGAACTTGAGAGCAACGGCCAAGCCAACCCGGACTAGGCCGGAGCGGCGGGCTCTTTCTTGACCGGGACAACCAGCCCGCTGAACAACGTGAACGAGCCCAGCAGAAGCCCCGAAACCGATGCCACCTGCGGGATACCCAACACCGGCAGGGCCTCGGCCCCGATGGCATAGGCCCAGACCAGAAAGGCCATTGTACTGACCACCGCATGCAGTATCCAAGTTCCCGTACCCGCCTGGTCAGCGGCGGTTTTGACATAGATGACCACCCCGGCAATCGAGACCAACACCGTTGCCACGGCGACATAGTCATCCGGGCTGGCATTTCCCGACCACAGCAATTGCGGCTCCTCACCGTTGTCGATCATGGCATTACAGAAAATGAAAAAGGCGATGACCTCGAGCGGGATGTAATTCCGCACCCGGTCTATATACGACTGCGTCGCGTTTTCCGCCCGCGTG
Source organism: Pacificoceanicola algae (assembly GCF_049341065.1). Taxonomy (NCBI): domain Bacteria; kingdom Pseudomonadati; phylum Pseudomonadota; class Alphaproteobacteria; order Rhodobacterales; family Roseobacteraceae; genus Pacificoceanicola; species Pacificoceanicola algae. Next base: position 88,064 of record NZ_JBMPIX010000007.1, read on the forward strand.
GCGTGAGACGCCTCGTGCAGGTTCTTGTCGATCGGGGCAGCGGTCAGCCGCATCAGTGTGCCACTGCTTTTCAGCTCCGGTGTGATGGAACGGGTCGAATTTGCCATCTGTCTATCCTTTGCTCGCCGTTACTTGAATTTTTTAGCAACTCATCTCCTTTTGCAAGATTATCAATGCCGACACACACCCTAAGATAGTATCACTGGCGCGAACGCTGTCAGATTGTCGGGCTGCGCGCCGCGTGCTAACGTCAGGCGAAACTGAGGCAGAGCAGCCCCCACATGACAGCTTTGAAGGAATTTGACCGGCTTGAGGCCACTGGCCTGTGGCGCGCGACGCCCGAGGATCAGCGGCGCGAAGTGATCGTCTCGCTTGGCGACGCAACGCTGACGATCACGTCGACGGCGGGCGACGTGCTCGCGCATTGGTCACTTGCCGCGGTGAACCGGTCAAACGGCACTTCGATCCCGGCGATTTACAACCCCGATGGCGATCCCGGCGAAACGCTGGAACTGCCCGAGGGCGAAGAGCTGATGATCCAGGGAATCGACCGTCTGCTAAAGGCAATCGACAAACGCCGCCCGCGTCCAGGCAAGCTGCGGCTGATGCTTGGGCTTGGCTTTGGTACGGCGGTTGCGGGCGCGGCGGTGTTCTGGCTGCCCGGCGCCCTTGAAAGATACGCGGTCACGGTTGTCCCGCCCGTCAAACGCGTCGAGATCGGCGAGGCCCTGATGGCCCGCATGACCCGCGTCACTGGCCAGCCCTGCCGCGCGCCCGAAGCACTGGGTCCATTGGACCGACTGGCGCTGCGCATCCTTGGCCCCGGACATGAAGGCGATTTGATCGTTGTGCCGCAAGGCGTCAGCGAAAGCGCGCATTTGCCCGGCGGCATCGTGGTGCTGAACCGGTCGGTCGTCGAGGATCATGAGGACGCGGATGTTGCCGCCGGCTATGTACTGGCCGAGAAAACCCGCGCTCGGGGACGCGATCCGCTGGCCGATTTGTTGGATCATGCCGGGCTGATCGCCAGCCTCAAGTTGATCACCACTGGTGTTCTGCCGGATGAAACCCTGTCCAGCTATGCCGAGATATTGTTGAAGGAAAAGGAAAGCGATCCGGGCTTTGAGGCCTTGTTGGCCGCCTTTGCCACGGCCGAAGTGCGCAGCACCCCCTACGCCTATGCCCGCGACATCACCGGCGAAAGCACCCTGCCCCTGATCGAAGCAGACCCGCGCGCTGGAGATGGCAGCCGCGAAGTGCTGAGCGATGCCGACTGGGTGCGCTTGCAAGGCATCTGCGGGTCGTAGGCCTTTCGATCAAACAAATAATCGAACTCTTGACGCAAGCGACGCATCAGAGCGCTCGGAATGCGATCTGGCGGTTTTCGGGACCCAGCCCGGCTTTGACCGCGCCGGAAACCCCCTAAGCGCCTCAGTTCAGGTAGGCCTGTACGTAGCCAACCGATTTTGTAGCTGCCAGCGCCTTGCCCAGAGCAGCGGTCGTGGCATAGGGCCCGACCATGACGCGGCGCAGGGATTGGCCGCCTTTTTTGTAGCTGCCAAAACGCACCGGAAGGCCAGCGGCGGTCAAGCGGGACGCAGCAGCCTTGGCCTTGGCCTCGGAGGTGAAAACGCCGATTTCGACATAACGTGCGGCGGCGGCTTTCGGTGTCGACCGAGTGGAAACGATCGGCGTGTTGCCCTTGCTGGACACCACGGGCGCGGAATATTTTGCCTTGGCGTGGTAGGCGATCACCGGCGCCTTTATCTTGTGGTTCCGCACGTTGTAGGCCAGTTGGCGGGGCACGGTATTTGTCCAGACCTTCTGGGTCGCCATGTAGCCTGCAACAGTCTGGTGCGCGCGAAGCGGGTTCAGACGATCATCGTCCCAAGCGGGGCGATAGCCCTTGGGCACACTGGCGACCTGAGAGTGCTGCTGCTGTTCGTAGACATGGCGCGGGACGATACGGGTCGACCCGCTGAGCGCGCTGCCCTGCCAGCCTTTGCTGTGATCGACGTTTTGGCCCTCGCCCCGTCGGACCACACTCACTTTTGGTGCAGCTTGAGCACCGCAGCGCACCACCACAGTCTGGCCATTTGAAATCTGGGTGCGGGCGCCGTCAATGCAGGCCCCGCTGTAATTGGGGACGGGCATCGCACGCGCCGTGGCTTTGGGGGCAGCAGGCGGCGCGGGAACGCGGCGAACCATGCGCGGCGGCTGTGCCATCACTGGCTTGGAGGCCGGTACACGGCGCACCTCCGGTACGGGTTGCCGGGCAGCAGTCTGCGGCGCTGGGGTGACCAGCACGCCGGCCGTGCCTTGCATGACGCGAATGTTGCCGGTGGGTTTGGCCACCGAAATGCCGGGCTTGGGTGCGGGTTGCGGCGCGGGTGCAGGCATCGGCGCCGGATCAGGTGCCGCGATGACGATGGGCGTGGCAGACTTTGGCTCCGGCGCCCGTGCCATCGTTCCGCCAAAGGTCGGCGTCTGGCCACAGATCTGTTTGCGCTGGCGGGTGACGCGGGGCACCCAGGTCGTGTTGCCGTCAAAACCGGCCCGAACGAAAACGCAGCCGTTGTTGTCGACAAATTGCTTGCCAGTGAAGGATTCAGGCGGAAAATTGGCCGGAATGGCCTTGATATCCCCTTGTGCCAACGCCGCCGAGGAAACGATCCCCATGCTGGCTGCGATAACGGCGATAATCGTAAAGGATTTCAAAGTCATGTCTGCCCCCACAGATGGTGGCTTTACCATGCCCGATACACAAGGACCTGTAAAGCCACGAAACATTTCCAAATAAGGCGAAATGCCTCGGATCAGCGCGTTCCGAACATCCGGTCGCCCGCATCGCCGAGGCCGGGTACGATATAGCCCTTTTCGTTCAGCCGTTCATCCAGCGAGGCAGTGACGATGGGCACATCCGGATGTGCCTCTTTCATGCGGGCAACGCCTTCGGGGGCGGCCAGCAGGCAAAGAAAGCGAATTTCCTTCGCCCCGGCCGCTTTGACCATGTCGATTGCCGCAACCGAGCTGTTGCCCGTGGCCAACATCGGATCGACAACGATGGTCAAGCGTTCTTCAAGCCCCTTGGGCAACTTGTTGTAATACTCGACCGGCTGCAGGGTTTCCTCATCTCGGTATAGACCGACAAAGCCGACACGCGCCGAGGGGATCAGCTCCAGTATCCCGTCCAGTAGCCCGTTTCCAGCCCGCAGGATCGAGACCAGCGCCAGCTTTTTGCCCGCGATCACCGGCGCTTCCATCGGGCAAAGTGGCGTTTCTACGGTTTCGGTCGTCAATGGAATATTGCGCGTGACCTCATAGGCCAGCAGCAGGCTTATCTCGCGCAGCAAGCGGCGGAATTTCCCGGTCGAGCAATCGACCTTGCGCATCTGCGTCAACTTGTGCTGCACCAACGGGTGGTCAACGATGGTCAGATGGTCGGTCATGGCCTCTCCAGTTTCTTGAGGATCGCGTCGCGTGTGTCCGCATCGCAGAATGCGGCCTGCATAGCGGTGCGGTTCAGTTCGGTGAAAATCTCTTCGTCCCAGCCAAAGGTTTTGGCAAGGGCATCGTATTCGCGTCGCATGGTTGTGTGAAAGAACGGCGGATCGTCGGTCGAGACCGTCACGTTCACGCCGCGGTCGCGCAGTTGTTCGATGGGATGTTTGTCGAGGCTGGGAAAGACCCCCAGAAAAACATTGGAGCCAGGGCAGACCTCAAGCGTGACGCCCTGTTCTGCCAGCATATCGACCACCGCCAGATCGCCAATGGCGCGCACGCCATGGCCGATGCGGGACACGCCCAGATCCTCGACCGCCTCGCGCACCTCCTGCGGGCCGCGCCATTCGCCCGCGTGACTGGTCAGATGCAACCCCGCCTCGCGCGCCATATCGAAACTGTAGGCATAGTCGCGCTGCTTGCCCTTGTTCTCATCCCCCGCCATGCCAAAGCCGACCAGCCAATCATCCGCCGTTTCAGCGGCGCAAAGCGCGGCGGTCTTGGCCTGTTCAGGGCCGAAATGGCGGATGCAGGTGACCACGCCCCGCAGGGTGATGCCATGGGACTTTTCAGCGGCCTCGGCGGCTTCGCGGATGGCATGCAGGTATTCGCGCCAAGCCGCGACGTCACCGCCGCCGCAGAAATCGGGGCTTAGAAAGGTTTCGGAATAGACGACGCCGTTTTCTGCACTTTGCTCAAGCACGGCGGTGCAAAGGCGGGCGAAATCCTCGGGCGTCTTGAGAACCGATGTCGCAGCCTCGTAAACGCTGAGGAAATGCACGAAATCGCGGTAAGCGTAGGAGCCGTCCTCGTTGAAGATCCGGCTGAGGTCGATGTTCTTTTCCTTGGCCAGCCCGCGGATGAAGGCAGGCGGCGCGCCGCCTTCGAAATGCAGGTGCAATTCGGTCTTGGGCAGATTGATGATCTGGTGAAGCTGGTCTTCGTTCATGTCTTGTCCTTCTGGCCCATGTCGGGCTGCGCGTCCCGTCACAGAACGTTTTTCCCGGGCCCTTGCGGCTGCACGCCCAGATACGCCGCCACGCTGGCCGCGACATCGACAAAGCCGATCTGCCCGATCTCTCCTGCGCCAAGGCCCGCGATCACCACCGGCACCCGCTCGCGGGTGTGATCGGTGCCATGCCAGGACGGATCATTGCCATGGTCTGCCGTGATCAACAGCATGTCGCCTGCGCGCAGGCGCGACAGCAGCTTGCCCAGCTCCGCATCGAACCATTCCAGATGCCGCGCATAACCCGAGATATCGCGGCGATGGCCATAAAGGCTGTCGAACTCGACGAAATTGGCGAAGGTCAGGCTGCCCTCTTCGGCCTCGTCAATCAGATCGGAAAGATGGGTCATCAACGCGGCGTCCGGGCCTTTGCGCACGTCGTCGATCCCGGTCATCGAAAAGATATCCCCGATCTTGCCCACCGCATGGACCCGGCGCCCGGCGTCCTGCACCCAGTTGGTCAGAACCGGACCCGGCGGGGCGATGGCATAATCGTGGCGGTTCGATGTGCGGGTAAAATTGCCCGGCGAGCCAACAAATGGACGGGCGATCACGCGGCCCAGCCTAAGCTTATGCAAATGCGGCGCAAGGGTTTCGCAAAGGCGCAGCAGACGGTCGAGACCAAAGCTTTGCTCGTGTGCGGCGACCTGAAAGACGCTGTCGATCGAGGTGTAACAGATCGGCTGGCCGGTGCGCATATGCTCTTCGCCGAATTGCTCGATCATCGTGGTGCCAGAGCCGTGGCAATTGCCGAGGATGCCGTCCACACCCGCGATCTGGCACACCAGATCGGTGATCTCCTGCGGAAAGGCGGGCACGGTTTTCGGGAAATAGTACCAATCCCACGGCACCGGTAGGCCCGCCAGCTCCCAATGGCCCGACGGGGTGTCCTTGCCGTTCGACACCTCGGTCGCGGCGCCCCACCGCCCTGACAAAGATGTCGGGCATAGCCCCGGCCTGACGGTCCCCGAGGCCAGTTCAAGCGCATTGAACAGACCCAGGCCAGCCATTGTCGGCAGATGCAGCGGCCCCGAGCGTCCCTGTTCGGCACGGCCTTCCGCGCAGGCGTCAGCGATATGGCCAAGGGTGCATGCGCCGGTGTCCGGCTGATCGTCGTTAAAGAACTGATCGGCATCCGGGGCGCCACCGATGCCGACGGAATCCATGACGACCAGAAAGGCACGGCTCATGCAATGCGCTCCCGCACGAGCGGCGCGACCTTGGGGGCTTTGCCCATCCGGATGGCGGCGCGGATCACGCGCTCGGCCTCGTCCGCCTCTTCCAGTCGGGCGGCGTGGATGCGGCAAAGCGGCTGGCCCTTTTCGACCTTGGCGCCCAGATGGACAACTTCGGAAAGGCCAACCATCGGGTTGATCTGGTCCGTTTCCACCTGCCGTCCGCCACCAAGCGCAACAACGGCCAGCCCCAGTGCCTCGCCGTCGATACTGGCGATTTGACCGGAGCTTTCGGCCTCGACCGCGCGGATCACCGGGGCCTCGGGCATGAAGCGGCGCCAGTCCTCGACAAAACTGATCGGGCCACCAAGACCGTAAACCATCTTGCCAAAACGCTCTGCAGCCGCGCCCGAAGCGATGATCTCGCGCAGCTTATCCTCCCCGCCCTTGATGCCGACGCTTTCCAGCACCTCAGCGCCCAGCGCGACAGACAGATCATGCAGCGGACCCTGATCCAACCCGGTGAGCACGCGCATTGCAGCATCGACCTCCAAGGCGTTGCCCAGCGAGGGCGCCAAGGGTTCATCCATTCCGGTGATCAACACCGTTGTCTTGCAGCCCGCGCCATTTGCTGTGTCGACCATGGCCCGAGACAAGGCGCGGGCTTCGTCCACATGTTTCATGAAGGCGCCACTGCCGACTTTGACGTCCAGAACCAGCGCCTCGAGCCCCGCCGCAAGCTTTTTTGACAGGATCGAGGCGCAGATCAGATCAAGGCTTTCGACCGTCCCGGTGACATCGCGTACAGCATAAAGGCGTTTGTCCGCAGGCGCGATGGCAGCGCTGGCCCCGACGATGGCGCAACCGGCCTCGGCCACGACCTTGCGAAAGCGGCGTTCATCCGGCGAAGTCAGGTAGCCTGGAATCGCGTCGAGTTTGTCGAGCGTGCCGCCAGTGTGGCCCAAACCGCGCCCTGAAATCATCGGGACATAGACGCCGCAGGCCGCCAGCGCGGGCGCCAGCACAAGCGAGGTGCAATCGCCAACCCCGCCGGTCGAATGCTTGTCCGCGACCGGACCGTCCAGATCCCACTGCATGACATGACCTGAATCGCGCATCGCAAGGGTCAGCGCGACGCGCCCCTCTTCGCTCAGTCCCCGCAGGCAGACCCCCATGGCGAAGGCCCCGGCCTGCGCGTCAGATACGCTGCCATCAGCCAGTCCCTTGGCAAACCAGCGCAGATCCGAGGGCGAGACGTCTTCGCCTTTGCGCAGATGGGCGATGATGCGGCGGGCGTCGGTCATGTGCGATCCATGTGGTCTTTGCCAAAGGCTCCGGGCAACAACTCGGCCACGGTGGTCACGAATTCGGCGCCATCGGTGGTGGCGAGGGTCACCTTCACGTCCCCCTTGGCGAATTCCGCCAGTTTCTGGCGACAGCCGCCGCAGGGCGGCACCGGCGCGGGACTGTCGGCGATCACATAAACCTCGGCGATCTCGGTCTCGCCTGTGGCGATCATGGCGGCGATGGCGCCAGCCTCGGCGCAGGTGCCTTCGGGATAGGCTACGTTTTCAACGTTACACCCCACATGAGTCGCCCCCGAAGTGCTGCGCATCGCGGCGCCCACCTTGAACCGGGAATAAGGGACATAAGCGTTTTCGCGGACCGCACGGGCCGCGTCGGACAAAGACATGATGGTGACTCCCTCAGAGCGAACCCCCATGTTGCGAAGCGCCCGCTCCGAATGCAAGGGGCCATCGGACGTTGACCAAGGGGGAATTCCCGTAAGAATAGCGCAAGGGGATTTTCAAGCGCAGCATGAAACTGCTATGCGGCAGCGGTGGCTGGTCGCCATCAGGAAAGTTGGTTTAATGGTAAACCAAACCCACGGGAGGGAAGAAATGACTGAGTCCGCCAAGGAAACGCTGCGTCAGGCAGCCTTGTTCTATCACGAGTTCCCAAAACCCGGAAAGCTTGAGATCCGGGCGACCAAGCCGCTGGCCAACGGCCGCGACCTGTCCCGCGCCTATTCCCCGGGCGTCGCCGAGGCCTGCCTTGAGATCAAGGCCAACCCGGCCGATGCCGCACGCTATACGGCCAAGGGCAACCTCGTTGCGGTCGTGTCGAACGGAACGGCGGTGCTGGGCCTTGGCAATATCGGCGCGCTGGCCAGCAAACCGGTGATGGAGGGCAAGGCTGTCCTCTTCAAGAAATTCGCCAATATCGACTGCTTTGATCTGGAGGTCGATGAATCCGACCCCGAAAAGCTGGCTGATATCGTCTGCGCGCTGGGGCCTACCTTTGGTGCGATCAACCTTGAGGACATCAAAGCCCCCGACTGCTTCATCGTCGAAAAAATCTGCCGCGAGCGAATGAACATCCCGGTTTTCCATGACGACCAGCACGGCACCGCCATCGTGGTCGGCGCCGCGGCAACCAATGCTTTGCATGTCGCCAAGAAGGCCTGGGGCGACATCAAGGTTGTCAGCACCGGCGGCGGCGCCGCGGGGATCGCCTGCCTCAACATGCTGGTCAAGCTGGGCGTCAAGCGCGAGAATATCTGGCTCTGCGACATTCACGGGCTGGTCTACGAAGGCCGGGCCGAGGATATGAACCCGCAAAAGGCTGCATTTGCGCAGCCTTCAGACCTGCGCGCACTGGACGATGTGATCGACGGCGCCGACCTTTTCCTTGGCCTCTCCGGACCGGGTGTGCTGAAGCCTGAACAGGTGGCCAAGATGGCCAAGCGCCCGATCGTCTTTGCGCTGGCCAACCCGACCCCGGAAATCATGCCCGACCTCGCCCGCGAAGTGGCCCCGGATGCGATCATCGCCACAGGGCGCAGCGATTTTCCCAATCAGGTAAACAACGTCCTGTGTTTCCCCTTCATTTTCCGCGGCGCTCTGGACGTGGGCGCGACCGAGATCAACGATGCCATGGAAGTGGCCTGCGTCGAGGGCATCGCCGCCCTCGCCCGCGCCACCACCAGCGCCGAGGCCGCCGCCGCCTATGCCGGCGAACAGCTGACCTTTGGCGCCGATTACCTGATCCCGAAACCTTTTGACCCGCGCCTGTCCGGTGTCGTCTCGACCGCCGTGGCGCGTGCGGCGATGGAAACCGGTGTCGCCACCCGCCCGGTCCAGGATCTGAAGGCCTACAAGGCGCATCTTGACGCAAGCGTCTACAAATCGGCGTTGCTAATGCGGCCGGTGTTTCAGGCCGCGCGCACAGCTTCGCGCAAGATCGTCTTTGCCGAAGGCGAGGACGAGCGCGTGTTGCGCGCCGCGCAGGCCATCCTTGAGGAAACCACCGAACAGCCGATCCTGATCGGTCGCCCCGAGGTGATCGCCCACCGCTGCGAACGCATGGGCCTGAACATCGGACCAGACAAAGGCCTTGAGATCGTCAACCCGGAGAACGACCCGCGTTATCGCGACTATTGGGGCACCTACCACGAGTTGATGGCTCGGCGCGGCGTAACCCCCGATCTGGCCCGCGCCATAATGCGCACCAACACCACCGCCATCGGCGCCGTCATGGTGCATCGCGGCGAGGCAGATTCGCTGATCTGCGGCACCTTTGGCGAATTCCGCTGGCACCTGAACTATGTCACGCAGGTTCTTGGCTCGCAGCGGCACCGGCCCAATGGCGCGCTGTCGATGATGATCCTCGAAGACGGGCCGCTGTTTTTGGCTGACACGCATGTCTCGGCCCTGCCGACGCCCGAACAGCTTGCTGAAACCGCCATCGGCGCGGCGCGCCACGCCCGCCGTTTCGGGGTCGAGCCACGCATCGCCTTTTGTTCGCAGTCGCAGTTCGGCAACCAGGCCGAAGGCTCGGGCAAGCGGCTGCGTGATGCCATTGCCCTGCTGGACGCCATGCGCACCGATTTCCAGTACGAAGGCGAGATGAATGTCGATGCCGCCCTCGACCCCGAGTTGCGTGACCGCCTGCTGCCCGGTGGCCGCCTCGAGGGCGTCGCCAACGTGCTGATCTTTGGCCACGCCGACGCCGCCTCCGCCACGCGCAACATCCTCAAGATGAAGGCTGGCGGACTTGAGGTTGGGCCGATCCTGATGGGTATGGGCAACCGCGCCCACGTGGTCACGCCCGGCATCACAACGCGCGGATTGCTGAACATGGCCGCGATCGCCGGTACGCCGGTGGCGCATTACGGCTGATCCCGCAGCGAGTCGCCTCTTTGCACCCGTGAGGTTTGCAGATTTGCAAATCCCACGGGCTTTTGCAGGTGGCAGGCAAATTTCAAGAAGGTTTGCAAAAATTCGCAACCTCAACTCGTCGAAATTCGCAAACTTCCTGCGGTAACTTGTCCTGTCAGGCGCCAACAGGCTTGCCCGATATGGCCGCCACCCCCTAAGCCCTTAACCAAGGACTTAGAGGAGGACGACCATGGGATACAATGACGTCTATCAGGCTTGGAAGGCTGACCCAGAGGGCTTTTGGCTGGAACAGGCCAAGGCCATAGACTGGGACGAGGCCCCCAAGCAGGCACTTTTTGATCGCGGCGACCACATGTACGAATGGTTCGCTGACGCCAAGGTGAACACCTGCTGGAACGCCGTGGATCGCCACGTCGAGGCAGGCCGGGGCGAGCAGACCGCGATTATCTACGACAGCCCCATCACCCACACCAAGCGCGAGATTTCCTACGTGGAATTGCGCAACCGTGTTGCCAACCTTGCGGGCGCTCTGCGTGCCAAAGGCGTCGAAAAAGGCGACCGCGTCATCATCTACATGCCGATGATCCCCGAAGCGCTAGAGGCCATGCTTGCCTGTGCCCGTCTGGGCGCCGTCCACTCGGTGGTGTTTGGCGGCTTTGCCAGCAACGAACTGGCCGTTCGGATCGACGATTGCGCCCCCAAGGCGATCATCGCCGCATCTTGCGGGATGGAGCCGGGCCGGGTCATCCACTACAAACCCCTGCTGGACGGTGCCATCGAACTGGCCACGCACAAGCCCGACTTCTGCGTGATCTTTCAGCGCGAACAAGAGGTCGCCAATCTGATCGAGGGCCGTGACTATAACTGGCACGGGTTCCAGTACGGCACCGAGCCTGCGGAATGTGTCCCGGTTGAAGGCAACCACCCAGCCTATATTCTGTATACTTCGGGCACCACCGGCCAGCCCAAGGGCGTCGTGCGCCCCACTGCGGGCCATCTGGTCGCGTTGAACTGGAGCATGAAGAACCTCTACAACGTCGATCCCGGCGATGTGTTCTGGGCGGCCTCGGATGTGGGCTGGGTCGTGGGGCACAGCTATATCTGCTACGGCCCGCTGATCCATGGCAACACCACCATCGTTTTCGAAGGCAAGCCCGTGGGCACCCCGGATGCGGGCACCTTCTGGCGCGTGATTTCCGAGCACAAAGTAAAAAGCTTCTTCACCGCCCCCACCGCCTTTCGAGCGGTCAAGCGTGAAGACCCCAAAGGCGAATTCGTCGGCAAATACGACATGTCCTGCCTCAAGGCTGTTTATCTGGCGGGCGAACGCGCCGACCCGGACACCATCGTCTGGGCGCAAGACCAGCTCAAGGTGCCGGTGATCGACCATTGGTGGCAGACCGAAACTGGCTGGTGCATCGCGGGCAATCCCCTAGGGATCGAGGAACTGCCGACGAAACTCGGCAGCCCGGCAAAGCCCATGCCCGGCTATGACATCCAGATTCTCGACGAGGCAGGCCACCCGATGCCGCAGGGTGAACTTGGCGCGATTGCCGTCAAACTGCCCCTGCCCCCCGGCACGCTACCGACGCTTTGGAACGCCGAGGCGCGGTTCAAGAAAAGCTACCTCGACCACTTCCCCGGTTATTACGAGACCGGCGATGCGGGCATGATCGACGAAGACGGCTATGTCTACATCATGGCGCGCACCGATGACGTGATCAACGTCGCGGGTCACCGTCTGTCCACCGGTGGCATGGAAGAGGTTCTGGCAAGCCACCCTGATGTCGCCGAATGCGCGGTGATCGGCGTGACTGACCAGCTCAAGGGGCAACTGCCGCTGGGCTTTTTGTGCCTGTCCTCGGATGTGAACCGCCCGCACGACGAGATCGTCAAGGAATGCGTCAAGCTGGTGCGGGACAAGATCGGCCCGGTTGCCGCTTTCAAACTGGCCTGCGTGGTGGACCGTCTGCCCAAGACCCGCTCGGGCAAGATCCTGCGCGCTACCATGGTTAAGATCGCCGATAGCGAAGACTTCAAGCTGCCCGCAACCATTGATGATCCCGCCATTCTGGACGAGATCAAAGAGGCGCTTCAGACCCTCGGATACGCAAAAGTCTAAGCCGGATTAAGATGGGGCGGCGCGATCGAAATGGATCGCGCCGCCCCAAACCCCAAAGCCTAGGGTGCCTTGCCGACACATGGCCCACCAGAGACATGGGGACGATGTGGCCAATAGCGGCTTGGCCGAAATGTTAGGGGTGCGTTTAAGGATCCAAGTCTGGATCAATAAATACCGCGCCACTCAACGCGAAAAATCCACATCCCGACACGGTCACATCCGAAAATTGCATATGACCGTGCATTCCATTTCGTTGCCAATCGAAACAACCTATAGATGCAAGCTAAATTTTGCATCGGCTTTCCTTTCGGCAATATCTTACCTATCTTGGAATCAGACTCCGGTATGTGATGCAGGTCACATTAACCGAAAAAAAACTCGGAAAACTGGCGGGCGAACTTGGGCGGATTTAGCAACTACCGGCAAAGCAGCATCTTGTTCGAGGCACTCTCGGCTCAAGATGCCGCTGTTTTGCGCGCCATGGGAAGGCAGGTGCATTATCACGTGCAAGCGCTGATTTGCGAAGAAGGCTCCGACGATCAATCCATGTTGTTGATCGAAACAGGCCGCGTCGAGATCAGCCTAACCTCGGCTCAGGGGCGGCGATCCATTCTGGCTCAGCTGGGTCCCGGCGATGTGGTGGGCGAAATGGCTGCACTGGACGGCAAGCCGCGCAGTGCCGATGCAACCGCGGCGGGCGACGTGACAGGAATTTTGCTGTCACGCGCGCAGGTTCAAAGCTTTTTGCGGGATCACCCGAAAGCTGCTCTGCTGGTCATTCAGACGCTTTGCGAACGCCTGCGCAAAACCAATACACGGCTTGCGACACAGGTACTGAAGGACGGGCCCACCCGCCTTGCCGGACTCTTGCAAGAGCTGTTCTTCGATTGGGGGCGACAGGATTCGACCGGTCAGGTTCATTTGACCGAAGGGTTTTCCCAGTCTGACTTGGGCGACATGACCGGCCTCACCCGCGAAACCGTAAACCGCCATATTCGTGCGTGGGAAGGCAAGGGCATTCTGCGCCGGGACAACGGAGCGCTTGTTTTGCTCAAGCCGGAAAAACTGGCCGAGGCAGCCGGACATTAACGCCTTTCGCGACAAACCTGAACCGCAAGGGGTCAACTTTGGTGGCGGGCGGATTTATGCCTGCGGGATGCACTTTGTCGGCCAGAGCCGCCTTGGCAGACGCGTCAAACGAATTGCTCACGAATCAGGCGCTCTTCCAACCCGTGACCGGGATCGAACAGAACACGGTGCTCAATGGATGGCTCTGAACGAATGTGGACCTGACGCACATCTCGCACGGCACGGCTGTCGGCTTCGGCCATGACAGGGCGCTTTTCAGCTTCGAGCACCTCGAAACTGACTTCGGCGGATTTTGGCAACAACGCCCCGCGCCAGCGCCGCGGGCGAAAGGCCGCGACCGCAGTCAAAGCCAGCACATCGGCACCAATCGGCAGGATCGGACCATGCGCCGAATAGTTGTAGGCGGTTGACCCCGCGGGCGTCGCCACCAAGGCGCCGTCGCAGACCAGTTCTGGCAGGCGCACCTTACCGTCGACACTGATCCGCAGCTTGGCTGCTTGCGGCCCCATGCGCAGCAAGGAGACTTCGTTGATGGCCAGCGCCCTGTGCTCGCCGCCGTCGCCGCAGACCGTGCGCATGGCCAGCGGGTTGATCACCGCCTCCTCGGCGGCCTCCAGACGTTCAACCAACCCGTGTTCCGAGTATTCGTTCATCAAGAAGCCGACCGTGCCCCGGTTCATGCCATAGACCGGGGCGGGGTTGGTTTCGGTCCGGTGCAGCGTCTGAAGCATGAAACCATCCCCGCCAAGGGCAACAATCGCATCCGCCCCCTGTTCCGAATGATCCCCGTAGCGACGCGTCAGGCAGGCCAGGGCAGACTGCGCAAGCGCGGCCCGAGAGGCACAAAAGGCGATCCGTAGCGACATGAAGTTTCCTGTCCTCTCACTTTGGAGCCAAAAGAACCACAAGTTCCCTTCCCGTGCCAGCCAAGACGCAAGATTAATGCGTTTGGTCGCTTTACATTCTTTGCCTCGAGGCCGGTTTCCGATACGAAACCGACAATCCCGAATCCCAAGGAGCAGGACGATGAACGCACCTCACCGCGACGACGGTTTCTTTACCGAAACGCTTTCCTCCCGTGACCCCGAACTTTTCGGCGCCATTACCGGCGAACTTGGCCGCCAGCGCGACGAGATCGAGCTGATCGCTTCTGAAAACATCGTCTCCCGCGCCGTGATGGAAGCGCAGGGCTCGGTGATGACAAACAAATACGCCGAAGGCTATCCGGGCCGTCGCTATTATGGCGGCTGCGACTGGGTGGATGTGGCCGAAAACCTCGCCATCGAACGCGCCTGCAAACTGTTTGACTGCGCCTACGCCAACGTTCAGCCGAACTCGGGCTCGCAGGCCAACCAGGGTGTGTTCCAGGCGCTGATCCAGCCCGGCGACACCATTCTGGGGATGAGCCTTGATGCAGGTGGTCACCTGACCCACGGCGCCAAGCCGAACCAGTCGGGCAAGTGGTTCAATGCCATCCAGTACGGCGTGCGCCAGCAGGACAACACGCTGGACTATGATCAGGTGCAGGAACTGGCAACCGAGCATCAGCCCAAGCTGATCATTGCCGGCGGCTCTGCCATCCCGCGCCAGATCGACTTTGCCCGCATGCGCGAGATCGCCGACAGCGTCGGTGCCTACCTGCATGTGGACATGGCGCATTTTGCCGGTTTGGTTGCGGCGGGCGAACACCCCAGCCCCTTCCCCCACGCGCATGTCGCGACGACCACCACGCACAAGACCCTGCGCGGCCCGCGCGGCGGCATGATCCTGACCAATGACGAAGCCATTGCCAAGAAAGTGAACTCGGCAATTTTCCCCGGCATTCAAGGCGGCCCGCTGATGCATGTCATCGCCGCCAAGGCCGTCGCCTTTGGCGAGGCCCTGCGCCCCGAGTTCAAGACCTATGCCAAGCAGGTGATCACCAACGCGCAGGCGCTGTCGGATCAGCTGATCAAGGGCGGCCTCGACACCGTGACCCACGGCACCGACACCCATGTCGTGCTGGTCGATCTACGCCCCAAAGGGGTCAAAGGCAACGCCACCGAAAAGGCGCTTGGCCGCGCGCATATCACCTGCAACAAGAACGGCGTGCCGTTTGATCCGGAAAAGCCGACTGTGACCTCGGGCATACGTCTTGGCAGCCCCGCCGGGACCACCCGCGGCTTTGGCGAAACCGAGTTCCGCCAGATCGCCGACTGGATCATCGAGGTTGTCGATGGTCTGGCCGCAAATGGCGAAGACGGCAATGCCGAGGTCGAAGCCAAGGTGAAAGCCGAGGTCGAGGCGCTGTGCCAGCGTTTCCCGATCTACCCCGACCTGTAAGGCGCGGCGGGGCAGACCCCGCCTGATATCGTGAACAAGACGGCAGGGCGGGGGTTTCCCCGCCTTTGCTTTTGACTGCCCTTCCCTATTCCTGCGAATGCCCTAAGCTGAAAGCCGGCACATCAGGAGAGCGACATGGACATCCACCGCGCAGGCAGCCGCCCCTCTTCCACCCCAAACCCCAAGTATTTCACCGGCGATGTCCGGATGGACCCGATCCTCTCGGCCCCTGAACCTGCGCGCGTCAATGCCATTGTCGTCACTTTCAATCCCGGCGCGCGCACCGCGTGGCACACCCATCCGCTGGGCCAGACGCTGCACATCCTTACCGGCCTCTGCCTTGCCCAGACAGAAGGCGGACCGGTCCGCGAGCTGCGCCCCGGCGACACCGTCTGGTTCGCCCCCGGCGAAAAGCACTGGCACGGCGCGGCGCCCGATGTCGGCATGTCGCATCTTGCCATTCAGGAAATGCTGAACGGCAGCGCCGCCGACTGGTTGGAACAGGTCAGCGACGCCGATTATACCGGCCCGCGCGAGGCCTGATCGTTCAAACCGCGCGCGCCACGACAAAGTGGTTTGGCAGCTTCTTCGGATAATCCCCGGTCTCGACGATCTCGAACCCCGCCGCCACGATCTCGGCCTCAAGCTGCCGGACCGAGAGGTAACGGATCGGGCTTGGCGCCTTTCCCAGCATCTGCATCACGGCAATTGGCAGACGCAGCCACGGCTTGCCCGCAAGGCAGGCGGTTTTAGATATAAACAACCCGCCCTTTGGCAGCGCCCTGCGGACCTGCCGCAAAAGCCCCGGACCATCGCCCACCAGATGCAACAGGTTAAAGGCCAAAACCACATCCATACCCGGGGCCAAGGCTTGTCCTGCCTCGGCGCGCACAAAATTCACCGAGCCGCCGTCCGCCTGCTTGGCCTTCGCAATGCGGATCATCTCTTCGGAGATATCCGTTGCCGTCATTTCGCGCACCGCATCGCACAGTCGCAGCGCCGTGCTGCCTGTCCCGCAGCCCAGCTCCAGCGCGGCCATGTCCGGGCGCAGCCAATGGCGCACCCGCTCCAGTGTCGCATCGTAAGCGTCGGGGTCGCCGACGGGTCTGACGGCGTATTTTTCGGCGGCTCGGTCCCAAAACGACAAATGGGTGATCATGGCAGGCTCCTATCTGGGTGTGCCTCTGCATAACGCGCGGGCGGCGCCAAACGAATTGCCCAAAAACGCAAGAGGCCCATGCGTCGATGCATGGGCCCCTGAAAGAGTTATTCTGCGGCATTCCGCCTTGGCAAAACCCAGTCCGCGCGCGGGAAGTGGCAGGTATAGCCATGCGGGATGCGTTCAAGATAATCCTGATGCTCTGGTTCGGCCTCCCAGAAATCGCCGACGGGCTCCACTTCAGTCACCACCTTGCCGGGCCAATGTCCGGATGCTTCGACATCGGCGATGGTCTCAAGGGCCTCCTGTCGCTGGGCTTCATCGACATAGTAGATGGCACTGCGATAGCTCATCCCGCGGTCGTTGCCCTGCCGGTTCAGCGTGGTCGGATCGTGAATCTGAAAGAAGAACTCCAGCAACCGCCGATAGCTGATCCTTGCCGGGTCAAAGAAGATCTCGATCCCCTCGGCATGGGTGCCATGGTTGCGATAGGTGGCATTGGGCACATCTCCGCCAGTATATCCGACGCGTGTTATTTCGACCCCATCAAGCTTGCGGATCAGGTCCTGCATTCCCCAAAAACAGCCTCCGGCCAATACAGCGCGTTCACTCATTCGATTTCCTCCACCTGATCAATGTATTTGCCATAGCCTTCGGCCTCCATCTCGTCGCGATGAACAAAGCGCAGCGAGGCCGAGTTGATGCAATAGCGCAGCCCGCCCCGATCCATCGGCCCGTCGGGAAAGACGTGGCCCAGATGGCTGTCGCCATGGGCGCTGCGCACCTCGGTTCGGATCATGCCAAGCGTGGTGTCCCGCAACTCGATGACATTGTCGGGTTCCAGCGGTTTGACAAAGCTTGGCCAACCGCAGCCGGATTCATATTTGGCCGCCGAAGCAAAAAGCGGCTCACCTGAAACGATGTCGACGTAAATTCCCGGCTCCTTGTTGTCCAGATGTTCGCCCGTTCCCGGGCGCTCGGTGCCGTTTTGCTGCGTCACACGGAACTGTTCGGGCGTGAGCGTCTCGATCACCTCTGGGCGGCGTTCATACTGTGCCATGCGCGTCCTCCTGTTTGTCTGTCCCTAAAGATGGTCCGAAACGCGCCTATTGCAATCGGATTGAAACGAAGCCTCACGAAGCCTTGTCCGCTCTGCAACATGTCATCAGGCGACGGGCGAGGCCGCCGCCGCCCAGCGAGCGGCATCGCGTACAGCCTCATCTGTATCATCGCACAGCGCGTGAACCGACCCCCGCAGCGCGGCATCTCCGGAATTGCCAATGGCGTAACAAACGTTGCGAACAAAGCGATCGCGTCCGATGCGCTTGATCGGGCTGCCGGAAAACAACGCCCGAAAGCCCGCATCATCCAGCCCCACCAGATCCGAAAGACGCGGCGCCACAAGCTCGGCCCGGGCGTGATATTTCATCTCGGTCGCCGTTTGCGCGAACTTGTTCCACGGGCAGACCGCCAGACAATCGTCGCACCCGTAGATCCGGTTGCCCAATCCCGGGCGCAGCGCCTCATCCACCGGGCCTTTGTGCTCGATCGTCAGATAGGAAATGCAGCGCCGCGCATCCAGTTGATAGGGCGCGGGAAAGGCATCGGTCGGGCAGATATCCAGACAGGCCCGACACGAGCCACAGTGATCCACCTCAGCCGCGTCCACCGGCAGCTCCAGCGTGGTAAAGATCGAGCCCAGAAAAAACCACGACCCAAGATCGCGGCTGACCAGATTGGTGTGCTTGCCTTGCCAGCCAAGTCCCGCCGCCTGCCCCAAGGGCTTTTCCATCACCGGCGCCGTATCGACGAACACCTTGATTTCAGGCGTCCCGCCCGCGGCCTCGATCAACCAGCGCCCCAATCGCTTGAGGCGTTTCTTGACAACGTCATGATAATCGCGGTTCTGCGCATAGACCGAAATCGCCGCACGATCCCGCCGCGCCAGCACCTCCAGAGGATCCTGTTCCGGCGCATAATTTTCGGCCAGCATGATCACGGAGCGCGCCTCGGGCCATAGGGCATCGGGCGCCCCGCGCCACTCCATCCGCTCGGCCATCCATGCCATTTGCCCATGCCGCCCAGCCTCAACAAAGCCCTGCAACCGCGCCATGATCTGCGGCACATCCGAAGGGCGGCATACCCGGCAGGCCGAAAATCCGACCTCACGCGCCTCTTGCTTCAAACGCTCCGTCAGGTCACGCAATGTGGCCCCCTGTCTTGAATGGTTCAATTATATCCCGAGCAACGGCGGCGCTGGCCCCGCACTCTGACACAGGCCAATCAGAAATCCAGATCGGCGTAATGCGCAGGCGGCGGAAAACCCGGCACCTGATCTGCCAGAATAGACCGGAACGCCGGTCGGGATTTGATCTTGGCATACCAGTCCTTGACCACCTCAGAGCGGTTCCAGTCCACGTCCGAGATGTAATCCAAAGAGGAAAGGTGCGCCGCAGCGGCGAAATCGGCCAGCGTCATGCTGTCCCCAGCCAGCCAGCGCCGGTGATCCAGCAGCCAGGCCATGTAGTCCAAATGATACTTGACCGCCCGCGCGCCGGATTTGACGTTCTTGCTGTCCGGAAAGCCCTGCTTCATGACCTTTTTGTTCACCCGCTCGTACAGCAGTTTGCTGGTCACTTCGTTGTGGAATTTGTCGTCGAACCAGCCGACGATGCGCCGCACCTCATAGCGCGCGTCCGGGCTGCGCGGCAGCAAGGAGGGCTCGGGGTATTTCTCTTCGATCCATTCGCAGATCGCGGCGCTTTCGGCCATCGTCTTGCCGTCGATCTTCAGCACCGGAACCTTCGCCGCAGGGTTGCGCCGCAAAAAGTCCGGATCCTTTTCCCAGTAACGCTCTTCCAGCAACTCACACTCGATCTTTTTCTCGGCAAGGCTCAACCTGACCTTGCGACAAAACGGGGACAAAGGAACGTGATACAGCTTGGCCATGATGATCCCGGCGATGAAATGAATGCCCTTCCTAGTACAGGCGAACCGCCCCCGGTTTCAAGCATCGCTGTCATCGCTTGACCCAAAGGCTGGCTCCGTCCACTGTGCCAATCAAACAGGAGTGTGCCATGTGCTGGAGTGCCCCGGTCACCTACGCCATGGTCGGCGCAGGTGTCGCAGCAACTGTCTGGACCATCCGCCGGGGCGAGCCTCCAGCGATTTGGGGTACTTTGGCCTATTTCACCGCGATGGAGGCGCTTCAAGCCACCGGATACGCGGTTATTGACCAATGCGATGCGCCGCTGAACAAAACGGTCACGCTGCTGTCATATCTGCACATCGCCTTTCAGCCGTTCGTCATCAACCTCTTTGCAATGGCACTGATCGCCCGTCCTATATCGGCAAAAGCCCGCCGGATCGTGCTGGGGCTTGCCTTGGTGTCGGCGGCCTCGATAGTCGGGCGGTTGTTGCCTTTTGGGTGGGCGGGTCACTGCCTGCCCGGTCAAGTGCTCTGCGGCGAGGCGTATTGCACCATTTCCGGTGAATGGCATCTGGGCTGGACTGTGCCGTGGTATGATCTTTGGGGATTGCTGCCATGGGTTGGCCCTTCTGGCTTTCCCGAGTATTTGCTGGCGGCCTTCGTTCTGCCACTCTTCTACGGAGCGTGGCGGTTTTCGTTGTTTCACCTGCTGGTCGGCCCGCTTCTGGCGTGGTCCTTGACCGACAATCCAAACGAAATGCCCGCGATCTGGTGTCTGTTTTCTATCGGGATCGTGCTGGTGGCTCTTAGTCCGCTGATCCGCCGAACCGTGGCGCCACCACTCCCGGCCTGAGCGCGATCATTCGAAACAGGCTGCGCGCCCGTCTGCCTCGATCGTGGCCGCGCCGCTGGCAATCGCTTTTGCCCGTTTTTGCAGATAGGCGGTCGGTCGCGCCGGGTTGCGTTTCTTGGGATTGGGCAAGGCCGCCGCCAACAAAGCCGCCTGCCGCGCCGAAAGCTTTTCCGGCCCGACGCCAAAGTAATGGCGCGCTGCGGCTTCGACGCCAAAGACGCCTTCGTCGAACTCGGCCACGTTCAAATACACCTCCAGGATGCGCCGCTTGGACCACAGGGCCTCGACCATTGGGGTCATCACTGCCTCAATGGCCTTGCGCAAATAGCTGCGCTCTTGCCAGAGATAGACGTTCTTCACCACCTGCTGGCTGATCGTGCTGCCACCGCGCGCCGCGCCGCTTTCGATCGCTGCCCGGATCGCCGCCATGTCAAAGCCCCAATGCGCGCAGAAATTGGCATCCTCGGCCGCCACGACCGAGCGCAGCATAACCGGTGCCACGTTGTCCACGTCCACCCAGACCCGGTCCACCGCGCCCAGCCGTCGCTGTTCGGACCAGATTGTGTGCGTGGTCGGCGGGTTCAGCCCGGCATAGACCAACACAACAATCAGCATCACTCCGGCCACGATCGCCCCCAGTTTGATCCCAGTCCAAACAAGCCAACGAAACGGGCGAATGCGGCGCTTTTCCGGGGCGTTCCTTGCCGCCGGTTTGCGCTTGGGCGTCGTTGTTTTCGCAGATGTCTTTTTGGCTGCCATGCCCAAGCCTTAGACCGACTGAGTTAAAAATGTAATCGGGCATAGACGGGAAAGCGGCGAACTGTGGTCGGTCGGGCGCGCCTTCAAAAGAACAGCGCACCCGACACGGATCGCGACGCAGCCCAAACATCAACACCAGACTGGTTACAACAGGCAACACAAGCGGGTTTCCCCACCCCAGCGCGACGACCACTGCAAAGTGCTTTAGCGCGCGGGGCGCATTGTCAAAAGCGGGTTTGACGCGCTTTAACGTCACAGGTGGCCTTGAGGTCACAATTGCCCTGCAAGGCGCAGACAAAAGGCCCGGAGACATGCCCCGGGCCTTTCGCAATCCCTTGGTTCGGCGGTTATTCCGCAGGCACTGCCAGATCGGCCTCGATGCCGAGCGGGAACTTGATCTTGTTCAGCATCTCGGTCGGGCAGACCTGCAAGAAGTTGGGCTTTTCGCTGTCCCAATGTTGCAGGATGTCCGCGGCCTTGCGGCTGCCGGTTTCTGCGGCGTGACGCTCGATCAGGCCTTTCAATTCGGCCTCCCACTCGGGTGTGGTTACAGGGCAGGTTACGAGACCTTCCTTGTTCATCAGCGCCGGAGCCATGCCATCGGGATCATAAAGATAGGCCATGCCGCCTGTCATGCCCGCGCCAAAGTTGGCGCCGATGGTGCCAAGGATCACCGCCACACCGCCGGTCATATACTCACAACCGTTGGAACCGCAGCCCTCGATCACCACCTTGGCCCCGGAGTTGCGCACCGCAAAGCGTTCGCCCGCGCGACCCGCCGCAAAGAGATGCCCGTCGGTCGCGCCATACAGCACCGTGTTGCCGATGATCGTGTTCTCGGAGGCAACCAGCGGTGAGACCTGCGGAGGCCGCACGACGATCAGACCGCCAGACAGACCCTTGCCGACATAGTCGTTGGCATCGCCGGACACTTCCAGTTTGAGCCCCGGCGCGGCAAAGGCCCCCAGCGACTGGCCCGCGCTGCCCGTCAGCTTGACGTGCAGGTGATCGGGTTGCAGCGCGTTGCGCATGCCGAACTTGCGCACGATATGCGACGACACCCGCGTGCCCACCGTCCGGTGCGTGTTCATCACCGCATAAGACAGCTGCATCTTTTCGCCGTCCTGCAAGAAACGCGCGGCGTCGCGCACAATCTCCGCATCCAGCGTATCGGGCACAGGGTTCCGCGGGCGGTCACGATCATAGACGATGTTCTCGGAACCATCGACATGGATCAGCAGCGGGTTCAGGTCGAGATCGTCAAGGTGTTCAGAGCCACGCGACACCTGGCTCAGCAGGTCCGCACGACCAATCACATCCGACAGGCTGCGCGCACCAATGCTGGCCAGAATCTCGCGCACTTCCTGGGCGTAGAAAGTGATCAGGTTGACGACCTTGTCAGCATTGCCGGTGAACTTGGCCCGCAGATCATCGCGCTGGGTGCAGACGCCCACCGGGCAGGTGTTCGACTGGCACTGACGCACCATGATGCAGCCCATCGCAATCAGTGCAGCGGTGCCGATGCCGTATTCCTCGGCGCCCATCATCGCGGCCATGACAATGTCGCGCCCGGTCCGCAGACCGCCATCGGTCCGCAAGACGACGCGGCTGCGCAGGTTATTCATCGCCAGAACCTGATGCGCCTCAGTCAGGCCCATCTCCCACGGGAGACCGGCATATTTGATCGAGGTCGCAGGCGAGGCCCCCGTGCCACCGTTGTGACCCGAAATCAGGATCACGTCAGCCTCGGCCTTGGCGACACCAGCAGCGATCGTACCGACACCGGAAGACGCCACCAGTTTGACCGTCACCTTCACCGTCGGGTTGATCTGCTTGAGGTCATAAATCAGCTGCGCCAGATCCTCGATCGAATAGATATCGTGGTGCGGCGGCGGCGAGATCAGTGTCACGCCCTTGGTCGAATGACGCAGACGCGCGATCAGGTCCGTGACCTTCATGCCGGGCAACTGACCACCCTCGCCGGGCTTGGCTCCCTGCGCAACCTTGATCTCAAGCTCTTCGCAGTGGTTCAGGTACTCGGCAGTGACGCCAAAGCGGCCTGACGCCACCTGTTTGATCTTGGCAGAGGGGTTGTCGCCGTTCGGCTCCGGTACGAAATGCGCCGGATCTTCGCCGCCCTCGCCCGAGTCCGACTTTGCGCCAATCCGGTTCATCGCCACGTTCAGCGTCTTGTGCGCCTCAGGCGACAGCGCACCCAAGGACATCCCCGGCGTCACAAACCGCTTGCGGATCGAGGTGATGCTTTCCACCTGCTCCAGAGGGATCGCATCGCCAATCGGCTTGATCGCCAGAAGGTCCCGCAGATGGATCGGCGGGTTGCTTTGCATCGCCCGGCTGTACTGCTTCCACAACTCGAACGAGGCGCGGTCACAGGCCGACTGCAACAGATGCATGTTCTGCGCACCCCAAGCATGGGTCTCGCCCGACTTGCGCGCCTTGTAAAAGCCGCCAATCGGCAACACATCACGCCCCGAACGGAAGCCAAGCGCATGCACCTCTTCGGCCTTGCGCTGCAGGCCGTTCAGACCAATGCCCGAAATGCGGCTCAGCATGCCGGGGAAGTATTCCGCACACATGGCACGCGACAGGCCAACGGCTTCAAAGTTCAGACCGCCACGGTAGGACGACACCACCGAGATCCCCATCTTGGCCATGATCTTGAGCAGGCCCTGATCCACCGCCTCGCGGTACTTGGCAACGGCTTCGGTCAGGTTCATGTCCAGCAGCCCGCGACCAATGCGATCAGCCAGCGAATCCTCGGCCAGATAGGCGTTGACCACGGTGGCACCAGCGCCAATCAGTACTGCGAAGTAATGCGGGTCGATGCATTCGGCGCTGCGCACATTCAGGCTGCAGAAGGTCCGCAGGCCCTTGCGCGTCAGGTGGCTGTGCACCGCGCTGGTCGCAAGGATCATCGGCATCGCAACCTTTTCCGGGCCGCAGCGCTCATCCGTCAGGATGATGTGACCGCTGCCCGAACGCACGGCGTCCTCGGCCTCGGAGCGGATGCGCGCAAGCGCGGCGCGCAATGCGCCCTGCCCGCCGTCCGTCGGGAAGGTACAGTCGACCTCGATGAACGGCGCGTTGAACTCGGCCTTCAACGCCTCGAACTGGGCGTTGCCGACAAAGGGGCTGTCGAGCACGTAAATCTCGGTCTGCGCGCTGCTTTCATCCAACACGTTCTTGAGGTTTCCGAACCGCGTCTTGAGGCTCATTACGCGGTATTCGCGCAGGCTGTCGATCGGCGGGTTTGTCACCTGGCTGAAGTTCTGACGGAAATAATGGCTCAGCGGGCGGTACTTCTTCGAAAGCACCGCGCTGGGAGTATCATCCCCCATCGAAGCCAAAGTCTCTTTGCCATCCTCGGCCATCGGCGCAAGGATTTGCTCCAACTCTTCAATGGTATAGCCCGCCGCGATCTGGCGCTGGCGCAGCTCGGCGCCAGAGAAAATCGGCTTTTCATCCACCTTGGCCAGCGACTCGTCGAGTTCGGTAATCTTGCCGACCCACTCGCCAAACGGCTGGCTGGCGGCCAACGCATTCTTGATCTCGACGTCGTGGTACAGCTTGCCCTCTTTCATATCGACGGCAATCATCTGTCCGGGGCCAAGCGCGCCCTTCTCGCGGGCGGTCGCCTCGTCCGTCGGCACCATGCCGATCTCCGAGCCGGCAATCAGCAACCCGTCGCCAGTGACGACATAGCGCATCGGGCGCAGACCGTTGCGATCCAGACCGCCGCAAACCCAGCGGCCATCGGTCATCGCCAAAGCTGCAGGCCCATCCCAGGGCTCCATGACCGAGTTGCAGTACGAATACATATCGCGCCAGGATTCCGGCAGTTCAACGGCCTGCTTGGACCAGCTTTCCGGCACCAGCATGGTTTTCGCCATCGGCGCATTCCGCCCCGCCCGGACCAGCACCTCAAAGACCGAATCCAGCGCCGCCGAGTCAGACGACCCGTTCGGTACGATCGGCTTGATATCCTCGGCCATCTCATCGAACGCCCCCGAGGCCATGCGGATCTCGTGACTCTTCATCCAGTTGATGTTGCCCTTCAGCGTGTTGATCTCGCCGTTGTGGGCCAACATGCGGAACGGCTGTGCCAGCCACCACTGCGGGAAGGTGTTGGTGGAATAACGCTGGTGATAGATCGCAAAGGCGCTCTCGAATCGGTCGTCCAGCAGGTCGGGATAGAACTCCGCCACCTGCTCGGCCAGCATCATGCCCTTGTAGATGATCGAGCGGCAGGACAGCGACGCAATGTAAAGCCCGTTGATGCCAGCAGCCTGAACCGCCTTCTCGATGCGACGGCGAATGACATAAAGCTCGCGCTCAAAGGTTTCTTCGTCCACGCCCTTGGCGTTCGAGATAAGGATCTGTTCGATCTCGGGCCGCGTCGCATTGGCTTTTTCGCCAAGGCACTGCACCTTCACCGGCACATGGCGCCAGCCATAGATGTAATAGCCCATGCGCAACACTTCGGATTCAACGATCGTCCGGCACGCTTCCTGAGCGCCATGATCCGTGCGCGGCAAGAACACCTGCCCCACGGCCATCAGCTCGTCCATGCGCGGCTTGTGGCCTGTGCGGTCAATCTGATCATAGAAGAAGTTCACCGGGATCTGCACATGAATGCCAGCACCGTCGCCGGTCTTGCCATCGGCATCCACGGCGCCCCGGTGCCAGACCGCCTTGAGCGCGGTAATCCCCGCCTCGACCACCTTGCGCGAAGGCTTGCCATCAAGGCTGACCACAAGGCCAACCCCGCACGAGCTATGCTCTTCACTCTCGTGATACAGTCCGTTTTCGGACATGTAGGCGCGCTTGGCTTCCTCGCGGGCCACCCATTCTGCATCATACTTGGTCATGGTCTAGACCCTCCATGAAAAGCTGCCGAAGCAGCCGTTGATTCCGCCGGAACCGGCCAAGGCGCGTCATGCCTTCACTGGTCCGAAAATATCCCGGGGGTCTGGGGGCTGGCCCCCATCTCCCGTCATTTGCAAAAGGCACAGTCGCCAGGGATCACTCCCCGTCCAGCACCCCGAATTTCTCGACGCAGTCCTGACGCGTCAGCTGTTTGCGCCCCTCACCGGCATAGGCAAAGCTGTCCGGCTTGTGGTCGATGTAGATCTCGTTGGTCATCTCAAAGCCGTTCGGGTCGTCGAATAACCCCACGGGAATCTCCGTATTTCCAAACCAGTCGCTTTCCATCGTCACCCGGAAATACAGTCCCGTGCCGCACTTGGTACAAAAGCCGCGCTCGGCCCAACTCGACGACTGGATCACGCCAATTGTCTCGCCGTCCCAAGTCACCTTCTCCGTCGGAACGGTCACGCCAATCAGCGCGCTGCCCGTCCAACGGCGGCACATTTCGCAATGGCAGACGCCACAGGTGGGCGTCACGTCGCGGGCGGTAAAACGAACCGCGCCGCACATGCATCCTCCTGATCGATCCGTCATCTTGCGTCCCTCTGCACTTCGTCAGGTCAAGCTGCCTGACCTTTACCCTGCTACGCCATCGCGAGCAGAGCCGATGAGCCTCCTATTCGGCGGCCACGGCCCCCACCCCTGTCAGGTCGGCAAGCACCGCCTCGGCGCAATCGCGTCCGTCCCGGATCGCCCAGACGACCAGCGACGCGCCACGCACAATGTCGCCCACCGCATAAACGCCCGGCAGCGCCGTGCGGCCTGTGGTGAACTCGGCCTTCACGGTGCCCCAACGGGTCACTTCCAGCTCGGGCTGACCCCAAAGCGTCGGCAGATCTTCGGGCGAGAAACCCAGCGCCTTGATCACAAGATCGGCCGGTTCGTCATAGTCCGAGCCTTCGATCAACTCTGGGCTTTGACGGCCCGTTGCATCAGGCAGACCCAGACGCATTTTCTCGACAATGACCGCGTTCACAGTGTCGCCCTTGAAGCCCTTGGGCGCGGTGAGCCACTCGAACTGCACGCCCTCTTCCTCGGCGTTTTGCACTTCGCGCTGAGAGCCGGGCATGTTGGCGCGGTCGCGGCGGTACAGGCATTTGACGCTGGTCGCGCCCTGGCGGATCGCTGTGCGCACGCAGTCCATCGCCGTGTCGCCGCCGCCGATCACCACAACCTTTTTGCCTTTGGCGTTCAATTCACCGCTTTCGAACTCGGGCACGCTGTCACCAAAGTTCGAGGCCCGATTCGAGGCGGTCAGATAGTCGATGGCCTTGACGATTCCCTTGGCGCCCGCGCCCGGTCCGCCCAGATCGCGCGACTTGTAGACGCCGGTGGCGATGATCACCGCATCATGCTGCGCGCGGATATCCTCAAAGGACATGGTCTCGCCGACATTGCAGTTCTGCACAAAATGAACGCCCGCCTGCTCCAACTGCTCGACACGGCGCATGACCACGTCTTTCTCCAGCTTGAAGCCCGGGATGCCATAGGTCAAAAGCCCGCCGGCGCGATCGTAGCGGTCATAAACCGTGACCTGAAGACCAGCGCGGCGCAGCATGTCTGCCGCGGCCAGACCGCCGGGGCCTGCACCGATGATACCGATGCTTTCGGTCCGTTCCTGCGATGGCTTACCGGGGGTGACCCAGCCCTTATCCCAAGCAGTATCAACGATATACTTCTCAACCGAGCCGATCGTCACGGTGCCGTGGCCGGACTTTTCGATCACGCAGTTGCCTTCGCAAAGACGGTCCTGCGGGCAGATGCGACCGCAGATTTCCGGAAAGGTGTTGGTTGCCTGAGCGACTTCATAGGCCTCTTTGAGACGTCCGGTCGCGGTCAGGCGCAGCCAATCGGGAATGTTGTTGTGCAGCGGACAATGGCTTTGGCAATACGGCACGCCGCATTGGCTGCAACGGCTCGCCTGCTCTTCGGCCTTGGCCTGCGCGAACTCGACATAAATCTCGTCGAAATCCTTGTTGCGGACATCCGCATCACGCTTTTCGGGCATCGCGCGCGAGACGTCTACGAATTTCAGCATGGGCTGCTTGGCCATTTGGATTTGCTCCATTCAGGGATTCCGGTTGCGCCTCTTTACAGAAGGTCAAAACGGAATAAAAGTCACAACTATTGACCTATAATTCGTTTTTCTGGCCTGCCCAACATTTTTTGACGCAAGATGCGCAGTTTTTAGGTATAACTCCGGACCTTTTATTTGCGTTTCCCCTAGAGTCCAATGAGTTATACAGGGGCCAGTTTTGCATTTCGGAAGATGCTCATGACCTTTACCCACCTTCTCATCCTGGCGCTGATCCAAGGGGTTACCGAATTCCTCCCGATCTCCTCGTCGGGGCATCTGATTCTGCTTCCCAATCTAACAGGTATGGAGGATCAGGGGCAGGTTCTAGACGTGGCTGTCCATATCGGCACTCTCTTCGCGGTTGTGCTTTATTTTTGGGCAGATGTGCGCGAGGCGCTGTTTGGCATTCCCCGAGTGCTGCGCGGAAAGCTGGATACCCCCGGCGCCAAGCTGGCCTTCCTGTTGCTGATCGCCACCATCCCTGTCGTCATCGTGGGGCTTGTCCTGAAGGTCACCGGCCTCAGCGACATGATGCGGTCTACCGCCGTGATTGGATGGACAATGCTGATCTTCGGTCTGGTTCTGTACTGGGCCGACACCCGCGGCCCCGAGGTCAAGGCCGCCCCCGAATGGTCCTTGCGTGATGCTGTCGTCATGGGCCTGTGGCAAGCGGTGGCGCTGATCCCCGGAACCTCGCGGTCCGGCATAACGATCACCGCCGCCCGCCAGTTGGGCTATGTCCGGCACGACGCGGCGCGACTGTCGATGCTGATGTCGATCCCGACGATCATCGCCTCAGGCACCCTGCTGGGGCTTGAGGTCGCCGCAAGTGCAGACGCCGCCGCCGCCCGTGATGGCGCGATTGCGGCCGCGCTGACCTTTGTCGCGGCGCTTCTGGCGCTGAGCCTGATGATGCGCTTGCTGCGGTCTGTCAGCTTTACACCCTATGTCATTTACCGGGTGGTCCTGGGCGTTTTCCTGCTGTGGGTCGCCTATAGCTGACGGCTGGTGCCATCAGCTATGCGATGTCACTCGGCCCATTCCCAGGGCCGCGTGAAGGCCCCCAGAACTTTCGACACCGACGCCTCATCCGTGCCATGCGCCTCTAGCTGCGCCACAAGCCCGCGCTTTTTGTCATCGACGACTGAAACGACCCGCGCCTCCAGCCCCTCGTTCTCAAGCGCACTATTGTAGACCCGCGCAATGGCGGCCTTGCGCAAGTCGGGCTTGAAGACCTTGCCAACGGCGGTCTTCGGCAGTTCCGGCAGAATGGTCATATGCTTGGGCTGCGCCGCGCGTTCGTGCACATGCACCTTGGCGTGTTCCAGCAGTTCCTCTTCGGTGACCGAGGCCCCGGCGATCAGTTCGACAAAGGCGCAGGGCAATTCGCCTGCATAGGCGTCGGGCTGGCCGATAGCGCCCGCAAAGGCGACTGCCGGATGGGCCAAGAGCGCTTCTTCGATCTCGGCAGGGTCAATGTTGTGACCCGAGCGGATGATCAGATCCTTTGCCCGCCCGGTGATCCAAAGGTATTGGTCCGCGTCCATGCGCCCCAAATCGCCGGTGCGCAGATGCGTTCCAAAATGGAACAGGTCGGCGTTTTTGGCAGCCTCGGTATAGGTGTTGCCTGCATAAACGCCGGGGTTGGAAATACAAATCTCGCCAACCTCATCCACGGCGCATTCAACGGGCGTGCCATCGACCATCTTGATGATCTTCACATCCGTGTAGGGCAAGGGAATGCCGGTCGAACCGACCTTCTTTTCCCCGTCAGGCGGGTTTACACTGACAAGACAGGTCGCCTCGGTCAGACCGTAGCCTTCGCAGATCGTCACACCGCAGGCTGCCTCGAAGCGCTTGAACAGCTCCAGCGGCATCGGCGCAGAGCCTGAAAACGCTGTCTTGACCGAAGAGATATCCGCATCCACCGGCCGCTGCATCAAGGCCGACACCGCGGTAGGAACCGTGATGACAAAGCTGATCTTCCAGCGTTCGCAAAGCTTCCAGAAATTGTCAAAGACCCCTTCGCCGCGATACCCGGCAGGCGTTGGAAAGATCACATGCGCCCCGGAACACAGCGCCGCCATAAGGATCACATGGCAGGCAAAAACGTGGAACAGCGGGAGCGGACACATGATGTTGTCCTCTTCGTCGAACAGCAGCGTGGCGCCCAGCCAGCCGTTGTAGATCATCCCGCCGTATTTGTGCTGCGCGACCTTGGGCATACCCGTGGTCCCACCGGTATGGAAATAGGCCGCGACGCGGTCCCCCGTGCTGTCCGCAAATGTCAGCGACTCGGGCTGGCGCGCAGCCTCTTTGGTGAAGTCAAGGTAATCGGCATGGGCGTGCGTGCGATCCAGCTTGGGCCTGACCAAGGGCACAATCCAGGATTTCGGCGGCGTCAGGTAACGATTGAGATCAACTTCGAGAACCTTCGTGACGCAGGGCGCGTGGCGCACCGCTTCGGCCACTTTTTGCGGCAGATCGGTTTTCGGAAAAGGTTTGAGCGTGACGACAACCTTGGCCCCGGTTTCCCGCAGGATCGAGCCGATCTGCTCAGGCTCCAGCAGTGGGTTGATCGGGTTGACGATCCCGGCCACGGCGCCGCCCAGCAGGGCGGCAATCGTCTCGTTGCAATTGGGCAGCACATAGGCCACTACGTCATCTTCACCGACGCCAAGACTGCGAAAGAGGTTTGCCGCCTGCGCGGTTCTGGCCTTCAGGTCGCGCCATGTCAGAGTCTCGGCCTTGTCCCCGGGCCCTGAAAGCAATTGGTAGCTGACGGCGGGACGGTCGGCAAATGCCTCAGCCGTCTTTGAAAGCTGCGCCCAGATCGTTTTCGGCACCTCGCGGGCGTCCCAAGGCATTTGCCCCTGAATAGCATCGCGGTCGGCCACCCCTGCATAGGTCATGCTCCGCCTTCCTCCCTGAAATATTGTTGCGCTCACTGTGGAAAGGAAAGCGCCCCCGCGCAAGGGAAAGGGACGCTGCGGCAGCGCGGTTCTGACGCAACGTCCCGCATCAAACGCCGGGCATCAGGCCCGACAAATCAGCTTCAGGCCATGCCATCGCGCGGAATGCGCAGCACCTGACCGGGGTAAATCTTGTCCGGATCGGACAGCATCGGGCGGTTCGCTTCAAAGATTTCCTTGTAGCGCGCGCCGTTGCCCAAAGTCTTTTCGGCGATTTTCCAAAGCGAGTCGCCTTTTTCAACGGTGTGGAAAATCGCGTCGTCGGCTTCATCAGCTTCGACCTCGGCCACGCCTTCGACGTTGCCGACAGCAAGGATGACCTTTTCGCGCTGCTCGGCGGTCAGAGAGCCGCCGGACACTTTGACCTTGTCCCCTTCCACGCTGATATCGAGCCCTTCGGCATCCAGCCCAAGATCAGAGACTTCTTTTTTCAGCGTGTCAGCGGTGGGGGCCGCATCGCCGCCACCCACAAGAGATTTGCCGGATTTCTTCCAGAAATTGAACAGGCCCATTGGTGCCCTCCTAGTACAGATACAATGTCGCCATTGTGCAGTCGAACACCGCGCGGCACTAGGGGGAATTGGCGGCAAGCCGCGTTATTCCGCGGCAACCCCATCGGTGAACTGAAGCCGCGCCAGACGCGCGTAAAGCCCGCCTTCGGCCACCAGCGCGTCATGTGCACCCGTGGCCACGATCCGCCCCTGATCCATCACGATGATCCGGTCGGCTTTCTTCACGGTGGCCAGACGGTGCGCGACGATGATCGTCGTGCGCCCCTCAGCCAGCTTGTCTACGGCTTGCTGCACCGCGCGTTCGCTTTCGGCGTCCAGCGCGCTGGTTGCTTCGTCCAGCAGAAGCACCGGAGCGTCGCGCAGAATCGCGCGGGCGATGGCGACCCGCTGTTTTTGTCCGCCCGACAGCATCACGCCGCGCTCGCCCAGCCATGTGTTGTAGCCGTCCGGCAAAGCCGACAGAAAGTCATGCGCGGCGGCGGCGCGGGCCGCTGCTTCAACTTCGGCATCAGAGGCATCAGGGCGACCAAAACGGATGTTGTCACTGGCTGTCGCGGCAAAAATCACCGGGTCCTGCGGCACAAGGGCGATGTGGCGGCGGAACTCATCACGGGCCATTTCTGGCAGGGCCACACCGTCCAGACGGACGGACCCGCTGATCGGATCATAAAACCGCTGGATCAACTGGATGATCGTCGTCTTACCTGCGCCCGAAGGGCCAACCAGCGCGACGGTTTCACCCGGCGCGATGGTCAGATCGACGCCTTCCAGCGCCGGGATGTCGGGGCGTGCGGGATAGTTGAAGGACACATCGTCAAATGTGATCTCGCCGCGCACAGGCGCCGCGAGAACCTTGGGATTGGTCGGATCATTGACCGTATCGGTGGCATGCAGCAATTCGACCAGACGTTCCGTAGCGCCGGCGGCACGCTGCAATTCGCCAAAAACCTCGGACAGGGCCGCAACGGCGCCCGCCACCATGACGGAATAGACGACAAACTGGATCAAGGCGCCCGGAGTCATCTGGCCTGCGCGCACGTCCCATGCACCAACCCAAAGCACGCCGACAATCCCTGTAAACACGAGGAAAATGACGATGGCGGTCATCAGCGCGCGTGTCCAGATCCGGCGGCGCGCGGCGTCAAAGCTTTTCTCGGTCACCTCGGCAAAAGCCGCGCGCGACAGGGTTTCGTGCGTATAGGCCTGCACGGTCTGCACCGAGGTCAGCGCCTCGGAGGCATTGCCGGAAGAGGCTGCGATCCAATCCTGGTTCTCGCGGCTCAGCACGCGCATCCGCCTCCCAAGGGTCAGGATCGGCACGACCACAATCGGAACAAGCAGCAATACCAGCCCGGTCAACTTGGCCGAGGTCAGCGACATCAATAGCAGACCGCCAAGGAACAGCAGAATATTGCGCAGCGCGATCGAGATAGACGAGCCGATGACGGACTGGATCAGCGTGGTATCGGTGGTGATGCGGCTGAGCACCTCGCCGGTCATGATCTTTTCGTAAAACGACGGAGACAGCACGATGGCACGGTTGAACACCGCCATGCGGATGTCAGCCACAACCCGTTCACCCAGCCTTGTTACCAGCGCGTAGCGCAGCGCCGTGCCCAGCGCCAACAAACCGGCAAACCCGAGGGCGGCGGCGAAATACTTGTCCAGCAGTGCGCCGTCTTCGACGTTGAAGTTGTCGACCACTCGGCGCACCGCCATCGGCAAGGTCAGCGAAATCGACGCCGTGGCAATCAGCGCAACAATCGATGCGATCATCAGGCCACGGTAGGGTGCCAGAAAAGGCCATAACGCTGCCAGAGATCCGAGCCTGCGCGATTTTGCGCGTTCTTCTTCGCCGTTCTTCTGTTTGCTGGTTCCGCGCGCCATACCGTCCCTTTCGTCCTACTCAAGGTCTTTTGCCACGCCAGACGCTCGGGTCAAGCACCCGCTTTGCCGCAAGGTCTC
Organism: Pacificoceanicola algae; assembly: GCF_049341065.1. Lineage (NCBI taxonomy): Bacteria > Pseudomonadati > Pseudomonadota > Alphaproteobacteria > Rhodobacterales > Roseobacteraceae > Pacificoceanicola > Pacificoceanicola algae. The sequence goes on from NZ_JBMPIX010000007.1 coordinate 121,636, forward strand.
AAAGTTGAGGGAGAGATTGGAGCGGGCGGCGGGAATCGAACCCGCGTCTCTTGCTTGGAAGGCAAGGGTCTTACCATTACACAACGCCCGCTTATGCCCCCTGAATTAGGACAGCCCCGGCGCGGCGTCAAGCAGGCGGATCGGACCTAATGCTCCCGGCGTGCAAATTTCCGCAAGGTCAGCCTGCAGGAAGCGCCCTTGATGGCGATCTGGCCGTATTTTGGCCCGATTCCCGGCTCAAATACGAAAGCTGTCATTCATGAGTGGGGGCTTTTGAAGATCGAGGTTTGAAGGTGCTGCGTAAATTCGGTTTATTCTCGGCTCTTGCCTGTGCGGTTGCTGCAACCCCGCCGGCGGCCGAAGAACATTATGTCCTGATGATGAAGGACGGGTATTTCCCTGAACACCTGCGCCCTGAGATTGGCGACACGATTCGGTTTATCAATGTCTCGGATCTGCCGATGTCTGCGACGGCGACAGACGATAGCTGGGACACCGGGATTTTGGCACCAAAGCAACACTATGTTCTGATCGTGCATGACCAGATGAAGCGGTCGTTTCAGAACAGCGTGCGTGGCAATCTGGACAGCGACGGGCATCCAATTGGATTGGCTATCGCAGGGTCCATCGACTATTTTGAACCCGAAATGACAACGAGAATGGCCATTCGCCAATTATACTAGGTGGTCCCCGATCAGGGCGAAAGCGGCTCGATCAACTGCGCGCCGCTCGCCCTGTTCGAGTTGACCTCGGTTCCGACGCGGAAAAAGGTCAGGGCCCCTTCGGGCGCCGGCGCCATCAAGGTGGCAGCGCCGCGCCCTTCTTCGCCCAGCCATTTCCCCCAGTCCTCGGGTGCCAGAATCACCGGCATGCGGTGATGGATCGCCGACATCTGGGCATTGGCGCCACAGGTGACGATGGCGCAGGTGCGATAAGCCTCCCCGTCGCGCTCCCAATCCTGCCAGACACCGGCAAAGACCAAAGGCCCCTCACCCGCAGGCCGGATATACCATGGCAGGCGCGCGCCGCCTTCATCCTTGGTCCATTCGTAAAAACCGGTCGCGGGAATCAGGCAACGCCTTTCCCGGCACGCCGCCTTGAAGGCAGGTTTCTCAGCGATGGTTTCGGCGCGGGCGTTGATCAGCAAGGGGCCAGCGTTCGTCGCCTTGTACCAATGCGGCAGAAATCCCCAACGCATGGCTCCAAGCCGCCTTTGGCCGTCATCGCTGCGCACCACGTGGATCTGGTTGGTCGGGCAGACGTTGTAGTTTGGCACGGGCGGCAGATCGTTACCGGGCACGGCACTGAAAAGCTGCGCCATGGCGTCCGGTGGCAGTGTGACCGCAAAGCGCCCGCACATCCCCCTATCCTTTGCGCAAGAGGTTGGAGTAGAGCAGCAGCCCCCAGTCACCAAGCTCGCGCTCCAGCTTGCTCCAGGCAGCGCCAAAGGCCAGCGGATCCAGCCGCGCGCCCTCAGCAATCTGGGACAGGCTGCGTTTGCCATCGATCCCGGCAATCAGAGCGGCGCTCTCGCGTGGCAGGCGCAGGGTTGTCTTCATCTCCTTCAGGCTGACCGGAATCGGTTTGCCCTTGGCAACGGCCTGCGCCAAGGCACCCGCCTGCACCCCGCGCAGATGCGGCACAAGCTTGCGGTTGCTGCCTTTGGCAGGTTTGCGGGTATCCTCGGACGGCACAGCATAGGCGATGTGCATCTTCAACGTGCCCAGCAGCTTTTCCGCGACCTCCATTGCTTTTGCGTCGCTCATCCCCTTGGGGCGTTCGGCGATGCGCGACAGATCGTACAGCGCCGGGGTCGGAAAGCCCTGCAGACGCCAACCGGTGTTTTCCAGAACTTCAAGCAGATCGGGGATGTCATAGGCCCGATCCTGACCATGCAGCAAAAGGTCATAGAATCCCGCATCGCTGACCGCATGATCGCCAAGGTTCACGTTGGCCTTGAAGGGGTGCCCATCCGGCAAGGCAGCAACGATCTTTTGCGCACGGTGCAGCCGGGTTTTCGGATCGAGCCCTTCGAACAGCGCGCCAAAGGCTTGTTGCAGCGGATATACCCCGGAACGCCCGTAAGGCGCATAGACCATGAAGCCAAGACCGCCCCCCGGGGCAAGCGCGGCTCGAAGGGCTTTGAACCCCTCTTCCGGTTTCGGCAGGTGATGCAGCACGCCGCAACAATCGATGTAGTCAAAGCTGCCATAGTCCGGCGCATCCAGCAGCGAGCCTGTGTGAAAGGTGATCCCTTTCAGACCGCGTGCCCTGGCCCGCGCCTCGGCCACCGCGCGTGAGGCTGTCGAGAGGTCGACATAAGTGATCTCATAGGGCGCGCCCGCCGAGGTCAGAACCTGCGCCAGCTGGATCAGCCCATCACCCGTGCCACCGCCCGCAACCAAGGCCCGCAAGGGTTGCGACCAGTCGCGCTGACCCGAAAAAAGGTGGTGGTCGATTTCCAGCGGATGCGAAGGCGATCCGGTGATCAGGCGTTTGGCTTCATCCGCCGGGTCGCGTTCTGGATAGGGGTAAGCTTCATACTGTTCGCGGGTCGAGACCATGCCTGTGCTTTCTTTGGGGCTTTGAGCGCGACAGTGCCACGACACGCAGCCAAGGCCAAGTCAGCCGCGCTTGCGGGATATCTCGATCCGGGCTTCGAGCATGGACATGTCCTGAATGATGCGGCGGCGGTCGGTGCGATCAGTGGCCTCGCGCAGTTCGGCGCGCAGGCGGGACAGTTCGCGCGACAGCGAGACGATCTCGGGCACAGCGCCGTTGTCCTTGAGGATTCGGTGCAGAACAGCGTTTTCGGGATCATCGCAAGGCGGCAGCGGTTTCCCCGCCCCTTCGAGGTTGTCGAAGGCGCCCTCGGCCTCGGCGGCCTGAATCTTGGCGTTGATGAGATCGATCAGCGGATGGTCCATGGCAGTATTGTGCCAGAGGCGCGCGATTTCGACCAGAGGGGCTAGGCGCGTCAGTCCACTTGCGCGCAACCCCCCGCACCAAGGCTTGGCTGGCAAGAAGAAAGGGCCGCGCCGGTTGTTCCCGGCGCGGCTCTGTTTGGCTTATTCCTTCACGGTGATGCGGCCATCCGTGTAGGGTTCGTAGGGGCCCTGCGCCGCGATGTATTCCGCGGTGACATCGGCAAGGTCGGGGCCAAAGTCATAGGCGTTGTCGGCGTCGCGGAACATGTTGTAACCGTCACCACCGTTGCGGACGTAGTTGTTGGACACCAGACCATAGGTTTCTTCCAAATCGATCGGAGCGCCGCCAACCATGACGTCAGAGATGCGGCTGCCCGGCTCGGCCTTGGGATCGACGGTAAAGGTCATGCCCGCCACCTGCGGGAAGCGACCTGCGCCCTCTTCCATCTGGCTCACCCCGTTTTCAAGCGCTTCGACGACCGTTGCGCCACTGACCTGAAAGGTGGAAAGCGTGTTCTGGAAAGGCAGGACCGTCAACACTTCGCCCATGGTGACAGGGCCTGCATCGATAGAGGCGCGCAATCCGCCAGAGTTGGCGATCGCAATATCGATGCCCTGATCCTTGACACGCGCAAGCATGGCATCCGCCACCAGATTGCCCATCGAGCACTCCATGGCGCGGCAAACATCGCGGTTGCCTTCGATGGCAGCGGCGGCCTCGGCCACAACCTTGTTGCGCACCTCTTCAAGCGGAGCAGCGGCCTCGGTGATGCGGGCCTTGGTGCCCTCTTCTTCGGCCACGGACCCGTCCAGCAGGATCGGCTCGCCCATGGCTTCGATCACTTTGCCCTCGTCATCGAAGGTCACGTTCAGCTCGCCCAGGAATTTGCCATAGGCGTAGGCCTGCACGATGGCGGTGTCGCCAACCATGACAGGATACGGCCCCTTGGCGCCTTCGATGGTGTTCGACAGCAACGAGTTGTCGTGCCCGCCGACGATCACGTCGATGCCCGGAACGGTTTCTGCAACGAACTTGTCGACGTTCAGACCGGAGTGGGACAACACGATGATCTTGTTCACGCCTTCGTCCGTCAGGCGGGCCACCTGTTCCGCGACCGCATGGCCAGGCTCGGTAAAGATGACATTGTCGCCCGGCGAGGCCAGCTCATCGGTGTCCTGCGGCGTCAGGCCGATCAGGCCCAGCTTTTCACCCCCGCGTTCGATGATCGTGCTTTTCAGCAGCGTATCGGCCAGCAATTCCTCGCCCGAGAAATCGGCGTTGGACATCAGAACCGGGAAATCCACCGAGTCGATAAAGCCGCGCAGCACCTCGGGGCCATCGTCGAATTCGTGGTTGCCCACGGTCATCGCGTCATAGCCCATCTGGTTCATCATCTCGGCGGCCAGTTTGCCTTTGTAATAAGTGTAGAACAGCGTGCCCTGAAACTGGTCGCCGCCATCCACAAGGATATAGTTGTTGGTGCGCGACTTGGCCTCGGTGATGGCCGTCTGCAGACGGGCAGACCCGCCAAAACACTTACCTTCGGTGTTGTCTTCAGCTCCGCATCCCGAATCGTATTTGCTGATCGGCTCAAAACGGGCATGGAAATCGTTGGTGTGCAGGATGGTCAGGGAATAGTCGGCGTAGGCCTGCCCTGCCATAAGGGCAAGGGCGGCGGCACCACTCATAAGGCGAAAAGACATGGTGAACCTCTCTGTCAGGGTTTTTATATGCGCACAGGGTGACTCCACCTCGGGGCGAGAGTCAAAGACAGAAACAGGATGTCGCCGCGTCACATGACAGGCAGGCGACACCCATGCGGGAAAAATGCGCAGGCCCACATGTTCAAAACGAAGTGCCTTCTTTGCACCTTTGTGGCTGTGTCGATGATCGCGCCCGGAGTCTGACGCCGCGAAAGTTGCCGACGGCGCGGATTTCGACGCAACACTGGCCCGCCTGCGCGCGGACGCTTGACCCCTGCCCCGCGTCAAGGCAACAAGCACTCATGCTTATTTACAAGATCCTTCGCGCCGAGGAATGGGCGGCTTTGCAATCTCGCGGGGAAACCGCCGGAGCGCCAATCGACATCTCTGATGGGTATGTCCATTTTTCCACCGACGAACAGGCGCGCGAAACCGCGTCCAAGCATTTCGCCGGAGTCGAAGGGCTGGTTCTTGTCGCTTTTGACAGCGACGCGCTGGGTGATGCCCTGAAGTGGGAGCCATCGCGGGGCGGCGCGCTGTTTCCGCATCTTTACGCACCGCTGCGCTATGCGCAGGCGGTCTGGTCCAAGCCCCTGCCACTTGGCCCGGACGGGCACGAATTCCCGGAAGGTTTTGCATGAAACTGCTCGAACAGGCGGGTTTGAAACTGCTGCGCGGTTGCGATCCTGAGCGCGCCCATGGGCTGGCCCTGACTGCCCTACGCGCCGGGTTGGCACCGGCACCGGGCGAGCTGACCTCGGACCGTTTGCGCTGCGTGGTGGCGGGCCTGCACCTGCCCAATCCGATTGGCCTTGCGGCGGGGTTCGACAAAAACGCCGAAGCGCTGACAGGTCTGGCCCGCGCAGGCTTCGGATTTGTCGAAGTCGGCGCTGCCACCCCACGACCGCAACCCGGAAACCCCAAGCCGCGCCTGTTCCGCCTGAGCGAAGACAAAGCCGCGATTAACCGCTTTGGGTTCAACAATCAGGGGATGGAGGCGATTGGCGCCCGCCTTGCGCAGCGCCCAAGCGGCATGGTTCTGGGTCTCAACCTTGGCGCCAACAAGGACAGCGACGACCGCTCGGCGGATTTTTCCAAGGTCTTGGCGCACTGCGGCACCGATCTGGATTTCGCCACAGTCAACGTCAGCTCTCCAAACACCGAACGCCTGCGGGATTTGCAGGGCAAAAAGGCGCTTTCCGCCCTTCTGGCGGGCGTCATGGAAGCGCGCGCAAAGCTGAGAAAACCGATCCCTGTCTTTCTCAAAATCGCCCCCGATCTTGACGATCAGGGCCTTGTCGATGTGGCCGATGTTGCGCTTTCCTCAGGTGTCGCTGGCGTGATCGCCACCAACACAACCCTGTCGCGCGATGGGCTGAAATCCGGCCACGCAAGCGAAATGGGCGGCCTCTCGGGCCAGCCGCTGTTCGAAAAATCCACACGCGTTCTGGCGCGCCTGTCCGAGTTGACCCAAGGCAGCCTGCCCCTGATCGGGGTCGGCGGTGTCGGCTCGGCAGAACAGGCGTATGAGAAAATTCGTGCCGGGGCCTCGGCGATCCAACTTTATACTGCGCTGGTTTACGGCGGCCTCAGCCTTGTCCAAGAGATCGTTACAGGGCTCGATGCTCTGCTCGCACGGGACGGTTTTGCCAACGTGGCGCAGGCCGTTGGTACAGGTAGAAAGGACTGGACATGATCCTCTGGCACAATCCACGGTGCTCGAAATCCCGGCAGGCCCTTGCCCTGCTTGAAGAAAACGGCGCGACCGTCGAGCTGCGCAAATATCTGGATGACGCGCCCTCTCTGATCGAATTGAAGGCGGCGCAGAAGGCACTCGGGCTGCCCGCCATCGCCATGATGCGCCCCAATGAGGCCGAATTCAAAGCCATGGGTCTGGCCAAGACGGACGACGACGAAAAACTGCTGGCCGCGATGGCAACAGCGCCAAAATTGATCGAGCGCCCCATCGCTTTTGCCAAGGATCGCGCAGTAATCGGCCGCCCGCCCGAGCGGGTTTTGGAATTGCTCTAAAGCTTCGGGATCGGCTTGGCGCTCTTTGCCGCCGCGACGAACGCGGCGATCTTGGCAGCATCCTTCACACCCGGCGCGCTTTCCACGCCGGACGACACGTCCACTTGCTGCGCGCCCGTCATGGCAATTGCCGTGCCCACGTTTTCGGGTGTCAGCCCCCCGGCAAGCATCCACGGCTTGGCCCAACGCTTGCCCGCCACCAAACGCCAGTCAAACGACAGCCCATTGCCACCGGGCAGTTCAGCCGTTCGGGGCGGCTTGGCGTCGATCAAAAGCTGATCGGCGACCTGAGCATATAGGCCAAGTTTTGGCAGATCCACTTCATCCGCGACACCGACCGCCTTCATCACCGGCAGACCGTAGCGGGACCGGATCTCGGCCACGCGCTCCGGGCTTTCCTTGCCATGAAGCTGCAACAGGTCCAGCGGCACTTGGTCCGTGATTTCATCCAGCAGGGCGTCCGAGGCATCCACCACCAAAGCCACTTTTGCCAAACCGATCGGCGCAAGTAGGGCCAAGGCGCGCGCCACTTCCGGCGTCACGTTTCGCGGGCTTTTGGGAAAGAACACAAAGCCGGCATAAGCCGCGCCTGCCTTGGCGGCGGCTTCGACATCCGCGGGCTGTGTCAGCCCACAAATTTTGACACGGACATCCGGCATCTCCCGCGCCCCTTCTTCATCTTGTCAGCAAAAACCCGGGGAAGCGCAGCTAAACTGCGCGGGGGCTAAAGCCCCTTCCCGGTAAAAGGTCAGCTCGCCTGATCCAGCAGCGCGAGCACCTCATCCTTGTCTTTGTCCCGCTCGGCCTGAGTTTTCTTCAACTCACGCTCCAGCTTGCGCACTTCGCCGGTCTTGCGGCTGGCTTCGGCACGATGCTTGTGTTCCCGGAACCATTCCCAGATGAACCCGATCAGCAGACCCGCAAGAATCCCGCCAAAGATCACGAGAAACAGCGGCATTTCGATCGAGAAATCCACCAGACCTGCGCCGGGAAAGCCGCGCAGCCCTTCGGGCAAAGTATTCAGGACGACGGATTGCCGGTTGGCCAAGGCCAAGGTCACCAAAACAATGGCCAGAGCCGCAAGAAAGGCATAGCGAATGTAACGCATCGGTCGTCTTACTTTCCGTTCAGTCGGTCGCGCAGCAGCTTGCCGGTCTTGAAGAAAGGCACATGCTTTTCTTCAACCTCGACCGATTCCCCGGTTCGAGGGTTCCGTCCCACTCGCGCATCACGCTTCTTGACCGAAAAGGCCCCGAAGCCCCGCAATTCGACCCGGTCTCCCCGAGCCATGGCATTGGTGATTTCCTCAAAGATCGTATTGACGATCCGCTCAACATCCCGCTGATAAAGATGCGGATTATCGTCGGCGATCTTCTGGATCAATTCTGACCTGATCATGGTCGCAAATCCCCCTGGTGCGCTTTTTTCGCAAACGCTTGTTACAGGGAAACTATACTGGTCCAAATCCGAATGCGAAACCGGCAAGTTTGGGGAAAACCCATGATTTGCAGCGCTTTGGAGGCTTCCAAAGGGATAGCCGGCATGATTTCGCCAACCGGATCCAGCCTCGGGCAAATGCCGCAGCGCAGAGCAGATGCCCCGATTCGCAACAAAAAAGGCCCCGGACATCGCTGCCCGGGGCCCAAATCTTTGTTCTCGCACGGAGCGAGGATTACTCGTCGCCGCCCTTCAGCGCTGCGCCAAGAATATCGCCCAGCGATGCGCCCGAAGCGGAAGAACCGTACTGTTCCACGGCCTCTTTCTCTTCAGCGATCTCGCGTGCCTTGATCGACAGACCCAAACGGCGGGTCTTGGCGTCGATGTTGGTCACGCGGACGTCGATCTTGTCACCAACGTTGAAACGCTCGGGACGCTGCTCGGCACGGTCACGGGACAGGTCAGAGCGGCGGATGAAGGACTTCATGCCTTCGTATTCCACTTCGATGCCGCCGTCTTCGATCGCGGTGACCTCAACGGTCACGATCGAGCCGCGCTTGGTGCCGCCAACGGCGTCAGCGAACTTGTCGCCGCCCAGTGCCTTGATCGAGAGGGAGATACGCTCTTTCTCGACGTCGACTTCGGAAACCACGGCCTGGACGATGTCGCCCTTGCGGTATTCCTGGATGGCTTCTTCGCCGCGCTGATCCCAGGACAGGTCCGAAAGGTGAACCATGCCGTCGATCTCGCCTTCGAGGCCAATGAACAGACCGAATTCGGTGATGTTCTTGACTTCGCCTTCGACCTGCGTGCCCTCGGGGTGTGTTTCTGCAAACACTTCCCACGGGTTGCGCTGGGTCTGCTTGAGGCCAAGGGACACGCGACGCTTGGCGCCGTCGATTTCCAGAACCATGACGTCGACTTCCTGCGAGGTCGAAACGATCTTGCCGGGGTGCACGTTCTTTTTGGTCCAGGACATCTCGGAGACGTGAACCAGACCTTCGACACCGGGCTCGAGCTCAACAAATGCACCGTAATCGGTGATGTTGGTGACGCGACCTTTATGCACAGAGGCCAGCGGATACTTGGCGCCAACCAGATCCCACGGATCTTCCTGCAGCTGCTTCATGCCAAGGCTGATGCGGTGGGTGTCTTTGTTGATCTTGATGACCTGAACCTTGACCGTCTCGCCAATCGTGAGGATTTCGGAGGGGTGGTTCACACGGCGCCATGCCATGTCGGTCACGTGCAACAGGCCGTCTACGCCGCCAAGGTCGACGAATGCGCCGTACTCGGTGATGTTCTTGACCACACCGTCAACGGCCTGACCTTCGGTGAGGTTGGCGATGACTTCGGCACGCTGCTCGGCACGCGATTCTTCAAGGATTGCACGACGCGAGACAACGATGTTGCCACGGCGACGGTCCATCTTGAGGATCTGGAACGGCTGCTTGAGACCCATGAGCGGGCCAGCGTCGCGCACGGGGCGCACGTCAACCTGGGAGCCGGGCAGGAAGGCAACGGCGCCGCCGAGATCGACGGTGAAGCCACCTTTGACACGGCCAAAGATCGCGCCTTCGACGCGAGCGTCGTCTGCGTATGCTTTTTCCAGGCGGTCCCATGCTTCTTCACGGCGGGCCATCTCACGCGAGATAACAGCTTCGCCGCGGGCGTTTTCAGCCGCGCGCAGGTAAACCTCGACCTCATCGCCAACAGCGATTTCAGGGGCTTCACCGGGATTTGCGAATTCTTTCAGATCAACGCGGCCTTCCATCTTGTAGCCGACGTCGATGATGGCTTGGCCTGCTTCAATTGCGATGACCTTACCTTTAACGACAGAGCCCTCATCGGGGGTGTCCATTTCGAGGCTCTCGTTCAAGAGGGCTTCGAATTCTTCCATTGTTGCGTTTGCCATGTGGCGTCTAGATCCTTTTACTTCGGTTTTCTGGCCATGCGGTTGTCTCCGCCGGTCTTGCGTTTGGTCATGTTGGCGAGATGCAAAACAAAGAGGGCCGGTAGTTGCCCGACCCTGCTCGACTCATGTGTTTTGCGGCGTTTTCGCCTTATCGACAGGCGGCTCTATAGCCAAGAGCCGCCTGTCAGGCAAGCCCTAGGCGACCTGCGTGACGAATTCCTCGCGCGGTTTGCGCACCTTTTTCATCTTTACCAACCAATCGCCTTCTTCCTGACGGTACCCCAACGGCAACAGAACCACCGACCGCAGGCCTTTTTCACGCAGGCCAAGGATGGCATCGACAGCCTCCGGGTCGAACCCTTCCATCGGGGTGCTGTCGACTTCCAGCTCGGCAGCAGCGGCCAGCGCAAAGCCCAGCCCGATGTAAGCCTGACGCGCGGCGTGATTGTAGTTCACGTCCTCTGCGCGTGGCAAATAGGCGTTTTTGAGGTTGTCGTAGTAACCGCTCAGCGTTTCGCTTTTGCCGCGTTCATCTTCCATCTGCTCAACAACATTGTCGATCCTCTCGGCGGTGTAGTTGTCCCAGGCGGCAAAAACCAACAGGTGCGAGCCGTCGGTGATCTGCGCCTGATCCCACGCGACTTTGCGGATCTCGGCGCGGGTTTCGGGATTGGTGATGACAAACAGGTGGAACGGCTGGGTGCCGGACGAGGTCGGCGCCATGCGCACGGCCTCGACGATCTGGTCAACCTTGTCCTGCGGGACGGGCTTGCTCGGGTCCATTTTCTTGGTGGCGTAACGCCAGTTCAGCTTGTCAAACAGCGTGGTGGTCATTGGGTCGGTCCTTGCATTCTTTGAAGTGGTATACATTTGTGACCTGCTATATAAGCGATACCGAAAGGCCGACAAGAAGGCACATTTCTGAGCCCCGGTTACACAAAGGGAACCACCCATGAAGGACCAAGCGAAATGCCCCGATTGCAAGCGCATCAACGAAGTGTTGTCGCGCGTCGGGGACCGATGGAGCGTTTTGGTTGTGATCTCACTCGCGCAGTATGGCGTGATGCGCTTTAACGAACTCAAGCGCCACCTGGGGATTTCCCAGCGCATGCTGAGCCTGACCCTGCGCGAACTCGAGCGCGACGGTTTGGTCAACCGCACCTATCACCCCACCATTCCGCCCAAGGTGGAATACGAACTGACGCCTTTGGGCGAATCCTTCAAGGAACCAGTCAAGGCCATAGGGCTTTGGGCATTGGATAATCTGCCCCTGATCGACGAGGCGCGGTTGCGATTTGACGAAGACAAGGAATTGCAGGACAGCGCCTGAGTCTGGCGCTACTTGCGGCGCAGGCGGATCACCACGTCGACGCTGGCGATTTCCGCGCCCTCCGGGGCATCGGGGATGCGGATGATCTGAAGCTGCTCGGCGGGTGCATCCGTCAGGCGGCCATCGTCTTCCCAATAGAAATGCGGGTGATCGTGGGTGTTGGTGTCGAAATAGCTTTTCGAGCCGTCCACCGTGACCTCTTGCATGAGGCCCGCATCACAAAACGCCTTGAGCGTGTTGTAAACCGTGGCGAGCGACACGCTTTCACCAGCATCGCGGGCTGAGTCAAACAGACCCTCGGCGGTGACATGGCGATCCTGCCCATCGCCCACCAGCAAAGCCGCCAAAGCGACACGCTGGCGCGTCGGGCGCAGCTCGGACTTGCCCAGCCATTCCTGTCCGCGTTCAACTGCCTTGTGATGCATCACGGGTCCTGTCCTCCTCGACGTGTTGTATATATAGAGCCTCTTTCGGCAGAAATTCAAACGGATTTGCCCGGATTTCATGCTATTCGCGGGGCAAAGCCTGCTCTTGCAAGCCGTCGGGACGCGATGATAGAGGGGGCGAATCCAAGACCAAACCATATGGGAGCGCGCCGAACATGGCCGAATATCCGACCAGCTTCAGCAAGGAAGATCTTCTGAAATGCGCCGCGGGCGAACTTTTCGGCCCTGGCAACGCGCAGCTTCCGGCGCCGCCCATGCTGATGATGGACCGGATCACCGACGTTTCGGCTGATGGCGGGGCCCATGGCAAGGGCCACATCGTCGCGGAATTCGATATCACGCCGGACCTTTGGTTCTTTGAATGTCACTTTCCCGGCAACCCGATCATGCCCGGCTGTCTTGGTCTTGACGGTCTTTGGCAGCTGACCGGTTTCAACCTTGGCTGGCGCGGCTGGCAAGGGCGCGGGTATGCGCTTGGTGTCGGCGAAGTGAAGCTGACCGGCATGGTGCGCCCGGACCGCAAGATGCTGACCTACAAGATCGATTTCACCAAGGCGATCCAAACCCGCCGCCTGACCATGGGCGTTGCCGACGGTATCGTCGAGGCCGATGGCGAAGTGATCTATCAGGTCAAGGACATGAAAGTCGCCCTGTCCGAAAGCTGACAAGGGGCGTGAGCACGACATCAAGGTAAAGGGCGCGCCTGCAAAGCGCGCCCTTTAATAATTTGGCGATCTGCGTCTGTCAGCAGCCTGGCGCCATAGTCGGAATTGCCGGTCTGGCATCGCAGGCTGCGCGTCCAGACGCTACAGCAAAAAGTCGAAACCGTCTGTCAAGTCAGGCGGTACGTTGTCCTCCCAACTGTCGACGCTTGGGGTGTTGTGCGCGGCCGCCGTCTGGACAGCCTGAACCGCGCGTTCAAGGTGATCAAACGCAGCAAAACGCGCAATTTCGTTTTCCAGATGCATCATCGCGGCACGTTCAGCTTTGTCGTTCGCGATGCTGTCGCCGTTGTCGTTTGCGAAGAAACGAAAACCAATACGAAGATCCTCAGGCATATCCAAATCCTCTTGAAAATCGCCCCGGTGCCGGGGCTGGAAAATCAACTCGAAAAACTGTTTTGAAACTTAATAACTACAAGCACTACACTAATCTTCGGACCGGATTTTCATAGTCAGGTATTCCTGACAGTGGCTTTCACGCAGAGCCAAAACTCAGGGGTCGCCCTGCCAATCAGCGGGGACCAAATCGCCGAAACGCGCCCGACAGAAATCGTATTGCGGCGCCAACATCTGCGCGAGAGCCGTCCGGGCGTCCTCGGGCAAAGGCTGTTTCACGGTGGTCTGATTGCGCTTCTTGTCAAAGTCCGCCGGCCCCGGCTCGACCCCACAAAAATCGCAAAGCTTGCCAAGCGAGGCGTCGGAAAAAAGGTCTTCGTAAAACATATACAGGACATCGGCAGCGGCAAAGCTGGCATCCAGCGCCGTCACGGTCGCGCGGTAATCACCGCGGGCGCGAATGCCGGGAGACTGGATCGCCTCGGGCCATTTCGCCAGCGCGTCATTCTCGGGGTTCATCTGCTGCAAGTGGCGCAGTTGCGACCACAAGCGCGCAACCGGATCACGCATCACGAACAGCAGTTTCAGCTGGACGGCCTGCGCTGCGCAAAACGCCTTGATGTAGTCGAACGCCTCTTGGCCCATTGCCGAATAGGCCGGGGTGATGTCACAGAACACCCGGGTCCGGGCGCTGCACAGACGGGCAAAATGGCCGAAATAGGCGTTGTCATCATAGATCATCTGCACCCGTTCGACACTCGCCTGAAAAGCCGGGCGTTGTTTCAGCGCGTCAGCCATGTCCTCCGCCTGGGCCATATGAAACCGCAACCGGGCAAGCGAAAACGCCTCCATGTCGCCCAGCGCGTTTTGCGGGAATTTCGCGTTGAAAAAATGCAATTCCTTGAGCGGAGAAACCGCGACCTCTGGCAGCCCGCCCAGATAGCCGTGCAGCCAGCTTGTCGCGCATTTGGTGGCGCCAACGCAGATCAAAAGCGTCTTGCCGTCCAGTTCGTCAAAGCGCCGGAGCGCGTGTGGGTCAGCGGGCATCTTGCGGCTCCTGAGCGGACGCGGGCTTGGATCAGGCTGCCACAGTTGCGCTGCGTGCTCAATGACCACGGACGGGCGGGTTTGCTGCCGCAAGGCGCATGACCTACCGCCTTGCACCTACTGCCTTGCATGCCCTACACAGACGTAAGCAAACCGTAAGGAGGCCGCATGCGCCGCGTCGTTGTCACAGGTCTGGGGGTTGTCTCCTCCATCGGGAACAATGCCGAAGAGGTTCTGGCCTCTCTCAAGGCTGGTAAATCTGGGATCACCGCCAATGAGGCGATGAAAGAGCATGGGTTCCGCAGTCAGATTGCGGGCGACATCAAGTTGGATGTCTCTGAACATATCGACAAGCGGACCCTGCGCTTCATGGGTCCGGGTGCCGCCTATGCCTATATCGCCATGGGTCAGGCGATTGCCGATTCCGGGCTTGAGGAAAAGGACATCGTGAACCCGCGCACCGGTCTGGTCGCCGGGTCCGGCGGCCCGTCCACCAGCGCCATGTTGGTCGCGCATCAGGCAGTTCTGAAGAACGGGTCCACCAAGCGGATCGGGCCATTCGCGGTGCCGAAATGCATGTGCTCGACCGTCTCGGCGAACCTTGCCACGGCGTACCAGATCAAGGGCATCAACTATTCGATTACCTCGGCTTGCTCGACCTCTCTGCATTGCATCGGCAACGCGGCAGAACAGATCATGATGGGCAAGCAGGACGTGATGTTCGCGGGCGGCGGCGAGGAACTGGATTGGACCCTGTCCTGCCTGTTCGACGCCATGGGCGCGATGTCCTCCAAGTATAACGACACCCCGGATAAGGCCTCCCGCGCATTTGACGCGGACCGCGACGGGTTTGTCATCGGCGGCGGCGGCGGCATCCTGGTGCTTGAAGAACTGGAGCACGCCAAGGCCCGTGGCGCCAAGATTTACGCCGAAGTCACCGGCTATGGCGCCACATCGGACGGCGCCGACATGGTGGCCCCCTCCGGCGAAGGCGGCGAGCGCGCGATGCGGGTGGCGCTTAGCACCCTGCCCGAAGGCCGCAAGGTCAGCTATATCAACGCGCACGGCACCTCGACCCCGGTCGGCGACGTGGGCGAGATCGAGGCGGTGCGCCGCGTCTTTGGCGATGGATCTACCCCGCCGGTCAGTTCGACCAAATCCATGACGGGGCATTCCCAAGGCGCGACGGGTGCGCAAGAGGCGATCTACTGCCTGTTGGCGCTGGAGCATGATTTCATCATCCCGTCGATCAATGTCGAAACGCTGGACCCGGCGCTGAAACCAGCGGAAATCGCCACGACACGTGTGGACAATGCGGGCCTCGACTCTGTGATGACCAACAGTTTCGGGTTCGGCGGCACCAATGGCTCGATGATCCTGTCGAGATTCCGCGACTAAACTGCGGATCCAATATCGAGGGAGCGCCGGATATCGGCGCTCCTGATCGCAGGTTCACGCAGGTTCATCGCCCTCAAGCTCCATCACAAAGTAATGCAGATGTGGGCGCAGCATCGGCTGATCGCGATAAGTCGTTGTCTCAATCGGTCCGGGCACCTCGGTAAAACCAAGCTTGGGATACAGCGCACGCATTTCTACATTCGGCGTCAGTGTATCCGCGACAAGGCGTTTCAACCCCATTTGCCGCGCCACCTGCATCCGCCGTTCGATCATCCGCCGACCCGTGCCCGTTCCCCGTGCCGCTTCGGTGACGAACACCCGCTTCAATTCGCCCGTGTCCTGATCCAGCCGTTTGAGCATGCCGCAGCCGACAATGTCGCCATCCGCCGCCTGCGCAATCACAAGGGCCCCGTCTGGCGGCAGGTAGTCGGTCGCATGTTCCCAGAATTCCGCCATCGCGCTTTTCGGTGCGGCCGGATCAATGTCGAACCCCATGTCCCTCATCCGCTTTACGATCAGATCGTAATATTGTGTCAGAACAGCATTCAAACCTTCGCGGGGTGGCAAGCTTTCGCAAACCACTATCTCGATGGCGGGCATGAGCCAAACTCCTTGTGCGCAGAACACCATCCTTGCAGTCCGCCGCAGTTCGGGCAAGCCTGCTGCCACTGGCTTCGGCTTGACCTCACGGCGCGTTCCAGTCAGGTAATGGGAAAAGCCGGAGGGGCAGGATGACGATTTCACTGAACGGCAAGCGCGGGCTTGTGATGGGCGTGGCGAACGAACGCTCGATTGCATGGGGCATTGCCAAGGCCTGTGCCGAAGCCGGGGCGGAGCTGGCGTTTACCTATCAGGGCGAAGCTTTTGGCAAGCGGCTGGAGCCGCTGGCGGCCAGCGTCGGTAGCGATTTCATGGTCGACGTGGATGTGACCGACGATGCCAGCCTTGATGCGGCTTTCGAACAACTGGGAAAACGCTGGGACCGGCTGGATTTTGTCATCCATGCCATCGCCTATTCCGACAAGAACGAACTGACCGGGCGGATCCTCAATACCTCTCGCGAGAACTTCAAGAACTCGCTCGATATCTCGGCCTACAGCTTTATCGACATCGCCCGCCGCGCCCATCCCTTGATGACTAACGGCGGCACGCTGATCACCCTGACCTACATGGGCTCGACTCGTGTGACGCCGAATTACAACGTCATGGGCGTGGCCAAGGCGGCGCTGGAAAGCGCCACGCGCTATCTGGCCAACGATCTTGGCCCCGATGGCATCCGCGTCAACGCGATCAGCCCCGGCCCGATGAAAACCCTTGCCGGCGCTGCCATCGGCGGCGCGCGCAAGACCTACAAGCACACCGACATGAACGCCCCTCTGGGCAGCAACGCGACGCTGGACGCGGTGGGCGGTACGGCCGTCTGGCTGATTTCCGACGCGGGCGCTTGCACCACCGGTGAAATCGTGCGCGTGGACGGCGGCTATCACGTGCTGGGGATGCCGCAGTACGACAACCTCTAAGGAGATCCGCGCATGCTGCGTCTTGTTCTGTGCGGGCTGACGGCCCTGTCCCTTTCCGGCTGCATTGAAGCCGCTGCACCCTCCTCTGCACCGTCCGCTGACGGCATGGCGACCAAGCTGAAGCCGGGCAGCAGCGAGAATGACGCCTTTCTGACCTTCGGCCCGGAAAGCGGCTTTGAGAGGAACCCGGACAACTGGGATCAGTCCTGCCTCAGCTATGCCTACGGGCCGGGAGATGCGCCGAAATACGTGCATGCCCTGTTTGAAAACGGCGTCCTGATCCGGTCGAGTGATGGCCATGACGGGCTGTGCACCTTTGCCCAGCCCACCTCGGCCCCCGAGATCTGAGACAGACTGGCGCCGGGCGGCGAAGCAGACTAGCCTGCGTCCATGATACGCCGCCTTCGCGCTGCTTTCCGCAGACACCCCATCCTGACCAGTGGCTTTACGCTGGCTTTGCTGCTGACCCTGTTCTTTTCCGGGCGCCTTGTGGTGCATTCCTTCTATTGGGCCGACCCCACCCACCGCGATGAGCAGATCGCAGGTTGGATGACCCCGGGCTATGTCGCTCATTCCTGGCATGTACCGCCGGAAATCATTGGAGGCGCGCTGGGTTTCACACGCGAGACTATCGTGCAGGGGCAGACGCTGGATGAACTGGCCGAAGCGCGCGACGTCCCGTTTGACCAACTGGCGAAAGATCTGGAAGCGGCGATTCTGGAATTCCGGACCACACGGAATGACTGACGCGTTTCTGGCATTGGTCCCGCTATATGGCGGCTGGATTTTGATGGCCGTGACCTTTTTGTCCTGCCTAGCCCTTCCGGTTCCATCTTCTTTCATGATGCTGGCAGGCGGCGCCTTTGCCGCCTCCGGGGATCTGAACCTTCTGACCGCCACGCTGTCGGCCTTTGCCGGGGCGGTGGTCGGCGATCAGACCGGGTATCTGATCGGGAACAAGGGTGGCACGCCGCTTGTCTCGCGGTTGCAACGGCGCCCGAAAACCGCCGATACAGTGCAAAGAGCCAGCCGACTGCTTGAGCAACGCGGTGGGATTGCGGTTTTCCTGACGCGCTGGCTGCTCAGCCCGCTTGGCCCCTACGTCAACCTGATCGGCGGCGCGATGGGGCTTGGCTGGCAACGCTTTACTTTCGGCAGCGTCAGCGGAGAGGCGCTTTGGGTCAGTATCTACACTGGTCTTGGATTTGTCTTTGCCGGACAAATCGCCGAAGTCGCGCAGATTGCGTCGGACCTTGCGGGATTGCTGGCCGCCGCGACGGTGACGATAATGCTGGGGACGTTCCTGTTTCGCCACCGGCACGACCATTCCACGAAGAACACCGCGAAGGGCACGACTTACTCACAGCCCGAAAGCAAACCAAACAAACAATAAAAATGACAGAAATTGTCTGGCGCATGCAACAGACAGCGGTTCCTGATTAAGCCGACCGCTTACTTGCCCGTCCCTTTCAGAACGGCGCCCGCAGTGGCACAGATGATCCTGATATCCATCCGCAAGGATACATTGCGAAGATATTCCGCGTCCATGAGCACCCGTTCTTCATAGCTGACATCATTGCGGCCCGAGACCTGTCAAAGTCCGGTAATCCCCGGTTTCATTGACAAATAGGCAACGCGATACTGCCCATATTTGCGCATCTCTGCGCGCACCACGGGACGCGGACCAACAAAGCTCATCTCGCCTTTCAACACGTTCCAGATCTGCGGCGACTCATCAAGACTGCTGCGACGCAGGAAGTCTCCAAAGCGGGTGACGCGTGGATCATCGGTCAGCTTGTGGTCGCGGGTCCATTCGGCCGCGGCCTGCGGATTTCCCTCAAGAAATTTCGCCAGCCGCACCTCGGCGTCCGGAACCATCGTCCGAATTTTCCAGCAGCGGAAAGGCTTGCCATTATGGCCGACGCGAACGTGCCCGAAAAAACCGGGGCCACCGTCGCGGCGCGTTGCGGCCCAAAGAAACGCAATGGCAGGCAGAAGAACCGGAAGCAAAACAACAGCGAGAACGATGTCAAATGCGCGCTTCGAGATACGCAGGTAGCCAGACCTGCCTGCCCGTCGAAACTCTTCGCGCTGGGCACCAATAGAAGGGGCCGTGTCCACACTCGTTGTAAATTCTGCCAAACTCATACACCGGGTCCTTCAAAAGCATTTGAAAGGATGAAACGCCAAATAAGCAACAACGTGAACAGATCGTGAAACTGCCCCGCCAAACATCCCGAGTTCTGATTAATTAATGTTTTGTTAACTGTCTAGATCCTGCATCGGCAAAATGACGAGGTGCAGGGGAATTTGACCAAAATTTACTCTTTTGCATCTGCGCAACGGCAGCCAGCAAGCGGGCAGAAATTTCGCGTGACGCGGAACTCTCGAAATTCGCAAACTTCTCTAAATAAATTCATCATGTTAACAGGAAGCCCTCTGTCGCTCTCAACGAACCCTACGCCTTCCACGTTTAGGCGTACCTTCGCCGCAGAAAACCCGGCTTAGTTGCGCTGGAGATTTACGCGCGCTTCCTCAGTTCCTGACCGCCAGCCTATTTCCGCGCGATTCTCAGTCAGGGTATTGAATCGGGAGTGTGGAGCGACCCCCCAATTTCAATACCGCAATTCCTGTTTTTTCAGAATTCATTCCCGAAAAACGCGAAGATTCAATCCCCGACAGGTGCCGCCAAAGCCATCTCATAAGAGTCAGGAAACGTCACCGTGTCGCTCAGAACCATTGCCCCGGCTCCATCAGGCCAAGGTCCAGAAGCTGCCGCGAATGCCATTCGAACGGCATGGAATTGTGCCAACGAAAGCTTTTGATGTCGAATGTGCTTCCCGGGTTTGACTTGAGCGCCTTTGCAGTGCGGAACGACGCGATCGCCGCCGTCAGATTGTTGTGCCACGGACAGGCATATGTGTTGTACTCTTCGTCGGAAAACGTGTGGTCGTCGCGCAATTTCAGCCCCGGCGCGGCGCGGAACAGGCCAATCCGGTCAATCTTGCGCCGTTCCTGCGGGACATGCTCTTCGTAGCGCCAGCGCAGACCGCCATAGAAATCAAGCTGCCGCTCTTTCGGGTGATCGTCGTTTTCAGCATCACGCCGCGCCAGTGCGTAATAGCCCGAGCGATCAAGGTAGGCGTCGTCCAAAGACACCGCCAATGGCCATTGGTTCAGATCACCGGCATACAAATCGACAACATAGGTCAGCATGGCATCGCGACGCTCTTCGGCGTGAAAGGCCAGCAATTCCGTAATGCGCCGAGTTTCGCAGAACGGATAGAAAAGGTATTCCGCGTTATAGCAGTAATATAGCCACTGCCCCGGCGCGGCGGCGATCAGTGCGTTGACGTTGCTCTGCAAAGCGCCTTCCAGCCGAGGATTGAAATCAATGCGAATGGTTTTTTCACGCAGATCCGGCGGCAGATCATAGCGCGGCTCCATAAAGGCGATCGTCACCTCGAACCCCAACTGCCGATGGTGGCGCAGCGTTGTCGCCAGTTCGACATCATCCTCGGCAAAGATCATCGCCACCGGCCCCTTGGCCAGCGCGGCGTTGTCCGCCTGAAGAAAGTCGTGAAGGTTCGAATACTGCATCCTGCGCCCCTGCCCCGGCGTTCTGCCATAGAATCTGTGAAAATCTCGTGCATTGCAAGGCAGGGTGGATTCGGGCTATCTGCGGCCTCTGATATTGGCGGAGCACGGAATTTTCGACGACGATTCCGATCCCCCACCGGACGCGCGACAGGACAGGCCCATGACAACGCCCAAAAAGCTATTCATCAAGACCTACGGCTGCCAGATGAACGTCTATGACAGCGAACGCATGGCCGAGGCCATGGGCGGACAGGGCTATGTCACAACCGACAGCCCGGACGATGCGGACATGATCCTGCTCAACACCTGTCACATCCGGGAAAAGGCCGCCGAAAAGGTCTATTCCGAGCTTGGGCGATACAAAGGTCTGAAGGCAGAGAAACCCGATCTCAAGATCGGCGTGGCAGGCTGTGTTGCGCAGGCCGAGGGCGAAGAGATCATGCGCCGTCAGCCGATGGTTGATCTGGTTGTCGGCCCGCAAAGCTATCACCGCCTGCCGGCGCTAACCGCAAAGGCACTGGCCGGAGAAAAGGCGCTCGACACCGAGTTCCCCGAGGAGGACAAGTTCGAGCATCTGCAATCGCGCCCCAAGGCCAAGCGCGGCCCGACTGCGTTTCTGACGGTGCAGGAAGGCTGTGACAAATTCTGCGCCTTCTGCGTGGTGCCCTACACCCGCGGCGCCGAAGTTTCGCGCCCTGCGCAGCGCGTGATGACCGAAGCCCGCGATCTGGTGGAACGCGGCGTGCGCGAGATCACTTTGCTGGGGCAGAACGTCAACGCCTATCACGGACACGAGGGCGGTTTGGCTGGCCTGATCCGCGAATTGGCTGGGATCGACGGGCTCGAGCGTATCCGCTTTACCACCAGCCACCCGAACGACATGGACGATGCCCTGATCGCCGCGCATGGCGATTGCGACAAGCTGATGCCCTATCTGCACCTGCCCGTGCAGGCTGGCAGCGACAAGATCCTCAAGCGGATGAACCGAAGCCATACGGCAGAGCAGTACCTCCGCCTGATTGACCGGTTGCGCGCCGCGCGCCCTGACCTGCACCTGTCAGGCGATTTCATCGTCGGCTTCCCCGAGGAAACCGAAGAGGACTTTCAGGACACCCTGGCGCTGATTAAGGCGGTCAAATACGGCTCGGCCTTCTCGTTCAAATACTCCGAACGCCCCGGCACCCCGGCGGCGGAGCGTGCACAGGTGGATGAGGCGGAAAAGGACGACCGCTTGCAGCGTCTTCAGGCCCTGCTGACCCGCCAACAGCGCGAACTGCAGGATGCCATGGTCGGCCGCGAGGTGTCGGTTCTGTTTGAAAAGACCGGCCGCCTGCCGGGTCAGATGGTCGGCAAGTCGGAATACCTGCACGCCGTTCACGTCGAATCCGAGCGCCTTGCCAAAGGCGATCTGGCACGGGTGCGAATCGTCTCATCCGGGCCCAATTCGCTTAAGGGCGAGCTGATCTCGGGCTGAACCGCAGCGCAGTTGTTGTTTCTCAACCCCGCTGAGAATTATCCACGGATGAGCGCCCAGAAACCGGGGATTGTTTCCGAATCCGGAGCAAAAGCAGCGCCTTTTCGCTTCACACCCAAGATATGTTTGCTAATGTGTTGATTATAGTGAGTTAGCGCGCTCCCGCTGCCAATATTGGGATTTGCGCGCTGGGGGAAACAACGAACCAAGGGACACAGGCTGTGGCGAATCGCATTACCAAAGCCGTCGGCGCGCTTGCGCTGGCTGCCCTGACGGGAATCACGGCCGCGACGCCGGTGATGGCCGACGGGACAGGGCAAAAAACAGCATTCATTTCTACGCAAAACACCCGCGTTATAAAGGGTGAGCAATATATTCCCGGCATCTGGATTGACCCGGATGGCTGCGAACATTGGGTCATGGATGACGGTGTTGAAGGTTACATGGACCCGCACCTTGATCGCAAAGGTCTGCCGGTCTGCAACCGTGGCAACACCTGCGGCGTCATGAACACCGATCAGTTCTTTGCCACCGACAGCTACCGCATCTCGGCGGCAGGCAAGCAAAAACTGGCGGAATTCTTCCGCAGCGCCTCGGCGCAGGCCTACATCATCACGGGCCACACCGACAGCCGCGCGTCGGACGACTATAACCTGCGGCTGAGCTATAATCGTGCTCTGGCCGTGGCCAATGTCGCCAAGTCGACAGGGGCGAATATTTCGGATGTGCGCGGATACGGCGAACGCTGGCCGGTTGCTTCGAACGCCACCACCACCGGCATGGCCAAAAACCGCCGCGTCGAAATCATCTGCATTCGCTGAAGGGACCTGACACAATGAAACTGACAAAACTGGTCCTTGTTCTGAGCGCTGCCGCGGGCCTTGCGGGCTGTGAAGTCGGTGAAGGCATCGGCGCCTATGGCCCCGACAAAAGCATCGACCGCGGCATCGACTCGGGCAATCTGAGCGACATGCATGCTGGTATCTGGGTTGACCCCAATGGCTGCGATCACTGGATCATTGACGATGGCGTCGAAGGTTACCTGTCGTCGCGCCTTGATAAATACGGCAAACCGGTCTGCTCGGGCGTTGCCCCGCCCACGATCGCCACGGGCGACTTCAAGCAGGGCTCGACCTCGATCATCGGCGATCCGCTCTGAGCACCGCTCAAACTGCACAAATCCAAGGCCGCGCACCCTTTGCGCGGCCTTTTTCGTTTCAATCCTGTGACAATTGCCTATCACTGCTTGCGTCAGGTGGGCTGTCTTGGCACCATATGTTGAAACCTCTGCGCAGGAGACATGCGTGACCACAGGCACCCTGACCGAAGCCATTCTTGAATTCCCGGACAACCGTCTGCTGATCGATCTTTGCGGCGAATATGACCGCAACCTGACCGAAATCGAGACCCGGACCGGCGTGCAAATCCTGAGACGGGGCAATCAGCTGGCCATCCATGGCGCCCACGAAGCTCAGGCCGAGGCGACAGAGGTGCTGCGCGCTCTCTACGAACGCCTTGAACAAGGCCGAGAGGTCAGCCACGGCGAGATCGACCGTCAGTTCCGCATGGGCGAAGACACCGGCCCTGATGCTCAGCTCGAAATGTTCTCGGGCGGGGCGGTGGAAATCAAGACCCGCAAAAAGCTGGTCGAACCACGCACCGATGCGCAAAAGGCCTATGTCCGGGCGCTGTTCGAACATGAAATGGCCTTTGGCATTGGTCCGGCGGGCACCGGCAAGACCTATCTGGCGGTTGCGGTCGGCGTGAACATGTTGATCAACGGGCTTGTCGACAAGATCATCCTCTCGCGCCCCGCCGTCGAGGCTGGCGAAAAGCTGGGCTACCTGCCGGGCGACATGAAGGACAAGGTCGATCCCTACATGCAGCCGCTTTATGACGCGCTGAACGACTTTATGCCGGGCAAGCAATTGGCCAAGATGTTCGAGGAAAAGACCGTGGAAATTGCGCCCCTGGCCTTTATGCGCGGGCGCACGCTGTCCAATGCCTTCGTCGTTCTGGACGAGGCGCAGAACGCCACCTCGATGCAGATGAAGATGTTCCTGACCCGGCTTGGCGAAGGCTCTCGCATGGTGATCACCGGCGACCGCACCCAGGTCGACCTGCCGCGCGGCATGCCTTCGGGGCTTGCGGATGCTGAACGTCTTCTGGCGCATATACCCAAGATTTCATTTAACTATTTCACCGCCAAGGATGTCGTGCGCCACCCGCTTGTCGCCGCGATCATTGAGGCCTACGACAAAGATATGGGATAGGGCTAAGCCTTGAGCTCTTTCACTCATTAAATTTTCCGGGGGTCCGGGGGCCGAGCCTCGGGACAGATGTCATGCTGACCGACACGATCATCGAAGACGAGCGCTGGCAGGCCGCCGGGCTGGAAGCGCTGGCTGAAACCGCCGCAACAGCGGTGCTGGCACATCTCGACATTGACGAGGCCTTTGAAATCGCTGTTCTGGGCTGTGATGACGCCCGCATTGCCGCGCTCAATGCCGATTTTCGTGACAAACCCCAGCCAACCAATGTGCTCAGCTGGCCGTCTGAGGATCTTTCAGCCGAAGAACCGGGCGGGAAACCGCTGCTTCCCGAGATGGAAGAGCTGGGCGACATTGCCATTGCCTATCAGACCTGCGAACGCGAAGCGCAGGAACAGGGCAAGCCATTTCAGGCGCATGTCACTCATCTGATCGTTCACGCCGTGTTACATTTGTTGGGCTATGACCACATAAGTGACGCGGATGCCACGTTGATGGAGGGCATCGAAGTTGAAATACTTGGCAAACTGGGGCTTCCCGACCCATATAGAGAACTTGACGGGCCTCAGGGCCTCTAACCGGAACAGGAACAATGGGCGACAACGACGACTCGTCTAATGCAGCGCAGGGCGCGCATAAGACGGGAGTGACAGAACAGAGTGCCAGTGAGGGCCCCGGGTTATTTCGGCGGCTGATTGACTGGGTGGGTGGCGACCAACAAGACATGCCCGCCAGAAATGGCAGTGCGATGTTGTCATCCGAAGCCCCCCGACACGGGATGATCAACCTCCGCCGGATGCGTGTCGAAGACGTGGCCATCCCCAAGGCGGAAATCGTTGCGGTCCCCAATACGATCACCAAGGACGATCTGGCGCAGGTTTTCCGTGACACTGGGCTGACACGTCTTCCGGTATATGAAGGCACGCTCGACAACCCGGTTGGCATGGCTCACCTCAAGGACTTCGCGCTTCAACACGGGTTCAACGGGACCGGGCAGCGCTTTAACCTCAAGCGAATGGTGCGGCCGCTGCTGTTCGTTCCGCCGTCGATGCCGATTGGCATCTTGCTGACCAAGATGCAGACCGAACGGCGTCACATGGCGCTGGTGATCGACGAATATGGCGGAGTCGATGGCCTTGTGACCATCGAGGACCTGATCGAACAGGTCATCGGAGAGATCGAGGACGAACACGACACCGACGAAGGCCAGTTCTGGACGCGTGAAAACTCGGGCTGTTATCTGGCGCTCGCCAAGACCCCGCTCGAGGATTTCGAGGCCGAGCTAGGCATGATGCTGACCGATCACGAAGAGATCGACGAAGAAGAGATCGACACCCTCGGCGGGCTTGTCTTCATGCTTGCGGGCCGCGTGCCTGCGCGCGGTGAAGTCGTGCACCATCCCGCCGGTCTTGACCTTGAGGTTGTGGATGCAGACCCGCGCCGGATCAAGCGCCTGCGCGTTCGTTTGCCCGGCACACCTCGCAGCGGCGCAACGGCCGCCGTGCCCACGGATCAGGCGCAGGACCGAAGCGGAGCATGACATGACCGACGGGGCGCCAAGCCTGTCCCGCCCTTTTCCCCGTTGGGCAAGGCTGCCTTTGGCTGTCGGCTTTGGCATGCTCATGGGGCTGGGCGCCGCTCCGTTTGACCTTTGGCCAATCGCTCTTGTCGGCTGTGTCGGCGCCTTCTGGCTGTTTCTCAACACCCCCAAGGGCATCTTGGCCGCGGGCACCGGCTGGGCCGTGGGATTTGGCTATTTCGGCCTGTCGCTGGGGTGGATCGTCGAGCCATTTCTGGTCGATGCGGCAAGCACCGGCTGGATGGCGCCCTTTGGTCTGTTGGGGCTGGCGGGCGGCTTGGCGCTGTTCTGGGCCTTGGCATTTTGGGGCGCGGGGCAGTCGCGCCGCCATCCTCTTGCGGCATTGGTCGTCACATGGAGCGCCGCCGAACTGGCGCGCGCCTATGTCCTGACGGGCTTTCCCTGGGGGCTTGTCGGCTATGTCTGGGCGCCCAGTCCAGGCATTCAATGGGTCTCGGTCATCGGGCCGCACGGGCTGACTATACTGACCTTGGCCTGGGCCGCCTTCAGCGCCAAGGCGATCTGCACACCCTCTGCAATCCGCGCGATTACGGTCGCACTGGTCCTGGCAGCGATCCTCGGCGGCGGCTGGCTTTTGACGCCTCCTCAACAGGATCTGAGCGGACGTCCGATCGTGCGGCTGATCCAACCCAACGCTGCCCAACACGAAAAGTGGAACCCGGCGATGGTGCCTGTGTTCTTTGACCGGCAGGTCACCTACACCGCCGCACCGACACAGATACCGGATAGCCCGCGACCTGCGCTTATCGTCTGGCCGGAAACCTCGGTCCCAGTGCTCTTGCATCGCGCCGGAGAGACGCTGGCGATGATCAGCGACGCCGCACAGGGCAGCCCGGTCGCCTTGGGGATACAGCGCGCCGAAAGCGGCAACTACTTCAATTCGCTGGCTGTTCTGGATGGCTATGGCGATGTGGCGCAGGTTTATGACAAGCATCATCTGGTGCCGTTCGGGGAATACATGCCCGCCGCCGAGCTGTTCAAACGCTGGAATATCGCCGGCCTCGCCGCACGGGCTGAAGGCGGCTACGCCGCTGGTCCCGGGCCTCAGCTGATCAATCTTGGACCTCTTGGCCTTGCCCTGCCGTTGATTTGCTACGAGGCCGTCTTTCCACAAGACGTGCAGCGTGCGCCCGTCCGCCCTGACATGTTGCTGCAGATCACCAATGACGCTTGGTTCGGGCAATGGTCCGGCCCCTATCAACATCTGGCGCAGGCGCGCATTCGCGCGATCGAGCAAGGCCTGCCCCTGCTACGGGCGGCAAATACCGGCGTCTCGGCGGTCATTGATGGCGGCGGACGCATCATCGCCAGCCTCCCCTTGGGAGAGGCGGGTTTTATCGACGCCCCCTTGCCCTTGCCCCTGCGCCTCACGATATATGCACGAACAGGCGACCTTTCTGCGCTGCTGGTACTCTTTGTATCCACGCTTGGGCTAATCCGCTTCAAATCCAACAAAGCTCATTGACCGCAAGGTCGGCTAAGCGTACTGCAAATAGTCATTAAACCCGTCACAACGGCTTCCTGGCGTGACGGAGAACCCCAATGGAGCAATTTCCAATGTCTCGACAAAATTACATTTTTACTTCGGAATCCGTTTCCGAAGGCCACCCCGACAAAGTCTGCGACCGCATTTCCGACGCCGTTCTTGACGCCTTTCTTGCCGAAGATTCCTTGGCGCGGGTCGCCTGTGAAACCTTTGCAACAACCAACCGTGTCGTCATCGGCGGCGAGGTTGGCCTGACCGATCAGGACAAGCTTGCCGAATACATGGCGGCGATCCCTGATATTGCCCGCGCCTGCATCAAGGACATCGGCTACGAGCAGGACAAGTTCCACCACGAGACCTGCAAGATCACCAACCTGCTGCACGAACAATCCGCCCATATCGCACAGGGCGTGACCGGCGAGCGCGGCGACGAAGGGGCTGGCGATCAAGGCATCATGTTCGGCTATGCCACCAACGAAACCGATGCGCTGATGCCCGCGCCGATTCAGTATTCCCACGCCATCCTGCGCCGTCTGGCCGAGGTGCGCAAAGACGGGACCGAGCCGCTGTTGCGCCCGGACGCAAAATCACAGATCTCCGTGCGCTATGAAAATGGCAAACCGGTGGGCGTGAGCTCGATCGTTTTGTCGACGCAGCACGCCTCCGAGGCGCAGAGCAGCGCAGATATCCGCGCGATTGTGGAGCCCTATATCCGCGAAGTCCTGCCTGACGGCTGGATCACCGCCGAGACCGAATGGTGGGTCAACCCGACCGGTACCTTCGTCATCGGTGGCCCGGACGGCGACGCGGGCCTGACCGGCCGCAAGATCATCGTCGATACCTATGGCGGGGCCGCCCCCCACGGCGGTGGCGCGTTCTCGGGCAAAGATCCGACCAAGGTTGACCGCTCGGCGGCCTATGCGGCGCGTTATCTGGCGAAAAACGTTGTGGCGGCTGGCATGGCCGATCGCTGCACCGTGCAGCTGTCTTACGCCATTGGCGTTGCCAAGCCACTGTCGATCTATGTCGACACGCACGGCACTGGGCAGGTCGCACCCGAAGCCATCGAAGCTGCGATCCCCAAGGTGATGGACCTGACGCCGCGCGGTATTCGCACGCATCTGGACCTGAACAAGCCGATCTATAGCCGAACCGCAGCCTATGGCCATTTTGGCCGCCCACCCGAAGCGGACGGCGGCTTTAGCTGGGAAAACACCGATCTGGTCGATGCCCTGACAAAATCGGTCTGACACATCGCCCAACGGCGCCCATGTGGTTGAAATCAAAGCCTGCTGCCCCCGCGCAGCAGGCTTTTTCATTTGGACGGTCGCTGCGCAACAAAGTTTCCGCTACGTCAATTTATTTGACCGGGCTCAATAAAGCGCTGAAAGTCGAAAGATTATTAAATAATTGGAGGGTCCAATGAAATTTTCTTATAGAATCTCCGTGGCCATCGCGGCCAGTTTTCTACACATCCCCGTTGCACAGGCGGAAGGCGGAGCCACCAAACTTTGGGAACTTGGCGGTTTTGCCAATCCGGAAAGCGCCTTGTTCGACGCGGAGCGCGGCATCGTCTACGTCTCGAACGTCGCCGGAGACCCGACCGGAAAGGACGGCGTTGGTTATATTTCCAGGATTTCCCCCGCAGGCGAGATGCTCGAGGCGGAATGGGTCACCGGCATGAACGCTCCCAAGGGGCTGATCCTGTCCGGGGGCACGCTCTATGTCAGCGACATCGACCAGCTTGTCGCCATTGATGTCGACAGCGGTGAGATCACAAACCGCTGGGATGCCGAGGGGGCAATCTTTCTCAATGACACGGCTGTCGATGAAAGCGGGCGCATCTATGTCTCCGACATGATTGCCGAGGCGATTTATGTGTTGGACGGCGATGCTCTGTCCGTCTTGGCCAAGGGCGAAGAGCTGGCCCATCCGAACGGGCTCAAAATCGCCGATGGGCAGTTGATCGTCGCCACATGGGGTCGCGATCTGCAAGCGGATTTCTCGACACTTGTTCCCGGCAGCTTGCTGTCCATCGACCTCGACAGCAAGGTCATTTCTGCACTCGGATCCGGCAAAGGTGTCGGCAACCTTGATGGTTTGGAACAGGACGGTGCCGGAAACTGGCTGGCCACAGATTGGGTTAGCGGCGGCTTGCTGCGGATCAAACCAGACGGAAGCCATGAGATGCTGGTCGATCTCGACATGGGCAGCGCCGATCTGGGCTATATCCCGGCCGACAAGGTGGCGATTGTTCCAATGATGATGAACAACTCGCTTCTCGCCTACGAGGTCGAATAGCAAGGGCGACGGGCCGCTCGGTGATTGTGTTCTGTGGGCGGCGGCGCTAAACGCCCCCGTCATGACCACATCGAACAAACATCCTAACGCCCCCTGGCGCAATTTCTATGGCCGCATACGGGGCAAAACGCTCAAACCGGCGCAAGAGGCGTACCTGAACGAAGATCTGGAGGCCCTGTCCCCCGGCTCCGTCGATTGGGACGTCAACCCCGACCGCATTCCGCTGGATCTGGAGGCCCTGTTCGACGGCAAACCCGTCTGGCTGGAAATCGGCTTTGGCGGCGGCGAACATCTGGTCCATCAAGCCGCGACCTACCCCGAGATCGGGATCATCGGCTGCGAGCCGTTCCTGAACGTCGTGGCCATGCTTTTGGGCAAGATCCGCAAAGCCGGCGTCACCAATCTGCGGGTGCATCCCGGCGATGTGCGCAATCTTTTCGACGTGCTGCCCGAAAGCTCGGTCGAGAAGGTGTTTCTGCTGTATCCCGATCCCTGGCCGAAAAAGCGCCATCACAAGCGCCGCTTCGTGACGCAAGAGCATCTGGAGCCATTGGCCCGGGTGATGAAACCGGGGGCAGAATTCCGCGTCGCCACGGATATTCCCGACTATGTCCGCCAAGCCTTGATCGAGGTGCCGCAAGCGGGTTTTGAATGGCTCGCCGAGGGCCCCGAGGACTGGCGCAAACCCTGGGGCGATTGGCTGTCTACCCGCTATGAACAAAAGGCGCTGCGACAGGGCCGCGTGCCGCATTACCTAACTTTCCGGCGGCTGGGCTAGGCACGGTCGGGGTGCGACGCCCGAGCAGTATTTGGAACAAGACCAAGCGCTGAGTCTGGACGCTAACGCAGCGGCGGTCTATCAGGCTGGCAACCTGTATTGGAGGCCACATGTCCGCCCACGGCACACCTATCCCGATGACATCCCGCAAGAGCGGCCCGCTGAAAGGCGAGGCGCATGTTCCCGGCGACAAGTCGATCTCGCACCGATCCCTGATCCTTGGCGCCATGACGGTCGGTGAGACCAAGGTCACGGGCCTGCTTGAAGGCCAGGACGTGCTGGACACCGCCAAGGCGATGCAGGCCTTTGGTGCTGACATCGAGAAGCGCGGCGAAACTTGGCACATCCACGGCGTTGGCGTCGGTGGCTTTGCCGAGCCCGAGAACGTGATCGACTGCGGCAACTCCGGCACCGGCGTGCGGCTCATCATGGGTGCCATGGCGACCTCCCCGATTGCCGCCACCTTTACCGGCGATGCCAGCCTGAACAAACGTCCGATGGCGCGAGTGACGGACCCCCTGGCGCTGTTCGGAGCGCGCGCCTATGGCCGCTCGGGCGGGCGTTTGCCGATGACAATTCTCGGCGCGAAAGACCCCCTGCCCGTGCGCTACGCTACGCCTGTGCCTTCGGCTCAGGTGAAGTCAGCCGTGCTGCTGGCGGGTCTCAACGCACCGGGCGAAACCGTGGTGATAGAGCGCGAAGCCACGCGCGATCATTCCGAACGTATGCTGGCGGGCTTTGGCGCCACAATCACAACCGAGGACAGTGACGAAGGCCGCGTCATCACCCTGCAGGGCCGCCCGGAATTCACGCCGCAAACGATCATCGTTCCGCGCGATCCCTCCTCCGCCGCCTTCCCGGTCTGCGCCGCGCTGATCACCGAAGGCTCCGACGTTCTGGTGCCCAACATCGGCCTCAACCCGACCCGCGCGGGCCTTTTCTTTACCCTGCAGGACATGGGCGCGGACCTCACCTTTGAGAACATGCGCGAGGAAGGCGGCGAGCCGGTCGCCGATCTGCGTGCGAAATTCTCTCCTGACCTCAAGGGCATCGAGGTGCCCGCCGAACGCGCCGCCAGCATGATCGACGAATACCCCGTTCTGTCGGTCGTCGCCGCCTTTGCCCATGGCAAGACCCATATGCCGGGCGTCAAGGAACTGCGCGTCAAGGAATCCGACCGCATCGACGCCATGGCCCTAGGCCTGCGCGCTGCAGGCATCACCGTCGACGAAGGAGAGGATTGGTGGACCGTACACGGCCGTGGTTTCGGCGACGTGCCGGGCGGCGTGACCGCGCAAAGCCATCTCGACCACCGCATCGCCATGGCCTTCCTCGTCTTGGGGCTTGCCACCGAACAGCCGATGTCCGTGGACGACGGTCAACCCATTGCCACTTCATTCCCGATTTTTGAAACTCTCATGGGCGAACTCGGGGCGCGTATCTCCCGTGACTGATCCTGCGGCAAGGCACGCGTGGGTGCACCTGATTGGGGCTTTGGCCCTGATCGTGCTGCTGATCGAATGGATCACGCTTTATCGCATTGTCGGACCGCTGACCGGGTACTTCCTGCCGCAGATGCATTTCGGCGCATTCACCTCGGGCGATCTGTTCACCTTTGCCGCCGAGCTGTCGAATAATCAGGACCGCTTCGATCTGTACGAGCGGTTTCTGCAATGGGTCGATCCAGTCTTTATCCTGCTGTTCTGCCTGTGGCTGTTCAAGGCCATGCGCCCGCGCCTGCTTGCCCTTGCGGCGCTGCTCTGTTTCGCGATGCTCGATCTGGCCGAAAATGCCTTGCTGCTCTACTATCTCGGTGATCTGCGGATGGTCCTGATCGTCGCAGAAGCCAGCGATGCTCCGGCGCTCGACGCTGCCATGCAGGACCCCACCGTTCTGTTCCTGTCCTACATCACCTCGGCCAAACTTGCTCTCGGCGTGCTGAGTGCCGCCTACACAATCGGCAGTGGAATCGTGAACCGCAGCCGCACAAAGGTCGCCCCATGACCCCGTTCTACATTAGCCTTCACCTCTTTGATCCACTCGGCCCGATCCAGGTTGCGGAAAGCGGCACCTACGGCGGCGATGCCCGGCTGTTTGTCGTCCACGCCCGCAGCCTTGCCGAGGCACTGGGCGAGGTGTTGGAGGTGATCGCGGACCAAAGCTGCCGTCTTCTGCGCATCGGTCATGCCGGACCGCTGGCGGACTACCTGCCGGATTACTTCCCCTTTCCCGCCGATGTCGCAGAATTGGCCGCGCAGGCGCAGGATGGTCCGGTCAGCACCCCGGCCTACAGCTTTGAGCCATGGGGCGCAGATGTCACCAGCGGCGTCAGTATCGCGGTGCTTGACGTCTATGATCCCTCTATGGAGGGCGGCGAGCCCTACGATGGCGAATTGACCCTCGCCGCCGCCCCCGGCACCCCGGAGGAGGCGCTGCGGACACTGCTCGACGTTCTCGAAGACAGCAACGTGCGCTTGAAAAAGCTCGAAGATCTGCGCGAAAGCGCCGAAGCCAGCCCCGACGAATACGATGACGACTGGCCCCTGCTGGACATCGTGGCCGAGGCTGGCGAAAGCGGCGGGCCTGCATTCTCGCCCGCGTTCGTCTATGAAGCCGAGGAAAACTGACACGAAAAGAGAGGCGCCATGGCATTTACCATCGCAATCGACGGACCAGCCGCGGCTGGCAAAGGCACCATCAGCCGGGCCGTGGCCGATCATTTTGGCTTTGCCCATCTCGACACCGGGCTGCTGTATCGGGCAGTGGGGCGCAAGATGCTGGATGGGATTGCGCCGATTGAGGCAGCCGAAAACCTTGTGGCGGAAGACTTGCAAGACGACAGCCTGCGCACGCCCGAGGTCGCGCAGGCAGCCTCCAAAGTGGCGGTGATCCCCGAGGTCCGCGCGGCGCTGGTTGATTTTCAGCGAGCATTTGGCCGACGCTCTGGCGGCGCCGTGCTGGACGGGCGCGACATCGGCACCGTGATCTGCCCCGAGGCAGAGGCCAAGCTGTTTGTCACCGCCAGCGCCGAGGTCCGCGCCGACCGCCGCTTTCGCGAGTTGATCGGCAATGGTCTGGACGTGCGCTTTGACGATGTTCTGGCCGATGTACGGGAACGCGACGCACGCGACATGAACCGCGCCGATGCCCCCTTGAAACCTGCGGCAGATGCGGTGACCATCGACACCTCGAAGCTGGACATCGAGGCAGCGATCAGCGCCGCTATCAGTGCAATCGAGGCGAAACGGGGGATTTCATGAAACAAGTGACCATCGGGGCCAATGGCCCGAAAACGTCCTGCCTTGGTATTGGCGCCATGTCCTTTGCCGAATTCTACGGCCCCACGACCGAGGAAAATTCATGGGCGATCATGGATGCCGCGATCGAGGCGGGCGTGACCCATATCGACACATCGAATGTTTATGGTATGGGCCGCTCCGAAAGCGCCATCGGCGCCTATCTCAAGGCCAATCCCTCGGCCCGCGATCATTTTCACATCGCCACCAAGGGCGGGATCACCAAGGACGCTGACGGCAATCGCATCTTTGACAACTCGGCCGAACACATGGAAGCGGCGCTGGACGCCTCACTCAAGCGGCTGGGGATTGATTGCGTCGATCTTTACTACGTTCACCGCCGCGAGGCCGCGCGCCCTATCGAAGAGGGCGCCGAAACCATGGCGCGTCTTGTGGCCAAAGGCAAATGCAAGCAGATCGGCTTTTCCGAAATCGCCCCCTCCAGCCTGCGCCGCGCCCATGCGGTCTATCCGGTTGCCGCGGTGCAATCGGAATATTCGCTTGCCACACGGTTCCCCGAACTGGGCCTCGTGCAGACCTGCGCCGAGCTGGGCACCGCCCTTGTGGCCTTTTCGCCGGTCTGCCGGTCGCTGCTGACCGACACCCCCTTGGCCGCCGAGGTGATCCCTTCCCTTCCCTTCCTGAAAAGCGCTCCGCGCTTTACACAGCCGAACCTGGGCACCAATCTGGCCTTGACCGAGCCTTTCCGCGCGCTTGCGGCAGAGATGGGCCTTCCGACCGCCGGTCTGGCAATTGCCTGGCTGCTGGCAAAAGGCGATCATATCCTGCCGATCCCCGGCACACGTTCGGTCAGCCATTTCAAGCAATTGGTCAAAGGGGCGGAAACTACACTCAGCTCCGACGACATGGCCCGCTTAGACGCCATCCTTCCTGTCGGGTGGGCGCATGGCGACCGCTATTCCGACGATGCCTGGATTGGCCCTGAGCGCTATTGCTGAGGCAAGCCCCGGTCGCATGGATGTCCGGCAAGCAGCCATCATTGTCTTGGCATCTAGAGGCAAATCTGCCTGACGGTCCTCAAGCCGCGTGAACTGCCGCAGGGATGTGATCTTTGATGACCCAAGACCGTTTGCCGTTCAAAGCCCTTTGCCTTGCCTTCGGGCTTGGCTGCGCCAGCGCCGCTTTGGCGGCCGAGGTCAGCCAGAAGCCTTTGGAAGGCCTGCCCAAAAGCGTCCGAGCAGACCATCATTTGTCGCTGTCCGGCGAAGTCGGGCCAGACGACGCCAAGGCCCTCAGCGCGCGCGTGGCAAGCCTTGATTCTGGCCGGGTGGTTCTATCGCTGAATGGCGTTACCGGGACATTCGCGGCAATGTCGGAATTGACCCATGTGATCAAAGACTTGGGACTTAGGACTTATCTGAACGGCAACATGCCGTGCCTTTCAGGGTGCGCGCTGCTGTTCATGGCAGGCCGGGACGCGGGGGCAGTGATGGCGGCGAACGCCCGGCTGGGTTTCGAACCCACCGTCATGATTGCCCGGACAGATCCGCTTGGCGAAGCAGAGATCGCCGCTCAACTGGTGCAACTGTCGTTCTCCGGCCTTCTGCCCCCCGGCCTTGTCGAGGAGATCTTGCAAGGCACGGACACCCTTTGGATCGAAACTGTCGACCAGTCGGGTCGCTGGGGGATCGCACTGTCCGAACAGGGAGCGTTTGCGGCGGCAGGCAGCGTGATGCAAGAGGGCGATCTTCCCGCGCTGAACCGACATTGCACCAATACGGTACATTGGATCAACGATATGTCCCTCGCCGATCGCGAGGAAAGCTATTCCCTGCCAGGCCTTTACACCCCCTACCAAGGACCTGACGCCGGATGCACCTATACCCCCCAGAGCAGCGAAATTCGCTATGATATCTGGTCGGACGAGGCGCGCAGCGGCACGGTTTTGAATTGGCACACCCTGCCAGCGCAGACCAAACTGGCCGAACTGACACCGCAACAGATCACTGGGGACCGCCCGGCCAGCGATCCCTTCGCCACCCCGCCCGAAAGCCGCGTGGCAGGCGCATGCAAGGACGGCGCCCGCTGGGTGGGCGGCTGGATGGGCGCCTCTTGGTCCGAGGCCTTGGGTTATGCCGCCTTGGAAAGCTGCGAAACAGGGGCGGCGGTTTTGCGTCTGGAATGTCATCATGGAACCGGCAAAGTCGACCTGCGGTTCCAATTGAACACCTTTGATTTGGCCGAACTGACCGAAAGCAAGATAGGCTTTCAGATCGACGATGAAGTGCCACTGCGCGTCGGCGGGGCGAACACAGCGGAGCGCGGAGCGCCGGAATACGTCACGCCGCTTCCGCGCGACCATTTCTTGATCGACAAGCTTATGAAAGGCGGATCGCTGCGACTGAGCGTCGGAGAAACGAGCCGCAGCCTGCACCTGTCGGGCTCTGGCAAAGCCATAACCGCGATGCTGGCGTCTTGTCTGTGATTGTCTCGCTGGTACCCGCGGCCGGATTCGAACCGGCACGGCACTAAGGCCTGGAGATTTTAAGTCTCCTGTGTCTACCATTCCACCACGCGGGCCAGCGTCGCGACAATAGCCCGCCGCGCGGCAGTGTAAAGCGTCAGAGTTCGTCGCCCGGAAGAGGTTTCAACAGACCGCGTTCGGAAAGCCACGGGTTCAGCGCAAGCGCCTCGCGCAGCGTCTTCTGCCCCTCAAGATCGCGGCCCAAAGCCAGCAAAGTCAGCGCCTTGCCTGCCAGCGCGCCCACATGCCTCGGGTTGATCTTCAGTGTTTGTTCCAGATCGGGCAAAGCAGCTTCATAATCCTCGCGCAGATAACTGATAAAGGCGCGTTGGTTGTAGCCTTCGGCGTAAAACGGGCAGTAGCCCACCAGCCGATTGAAACGATCCATGGCGCGCACGAAGTCAAAGCTTTGACGCGCCCGCATGCCTTCGTCCAGCATGGACTGGCTTGGTTCATCCGGCGCGTCGGCCCAAAGCGCCCACAACTGGTTTGAAATCAGCCGTGCTTCCATCTGGTCCGGCGCGACCCTGAGATCGTCCAGCAGATCGTTCAGCGCCGCCTCATGGTCGGGCGCGACTGGACAGCCATCAGCAAATGCGGGCGGAGCCAAAAGGCAAAGGACAAGAGCAAGTGAACGCATGGACCAAGGGTGCAGCACGGGCCGCATCGGTCAAGTCACATCCGCGAGACCGTCATCCTTGACGGCCTGCATCGCCACATAGGTCGAAGTCAGCGAGATCCCCGGCAAGGTCGACAGTTTTTCCGCCAGAACCCGGCGATAGGCGCGCATGTCAGCGGTGCGCACCTTCAGAAGATAGTCGAAATTTCCAGCAATCAGATGCGCTTCTTCGACTTCGGGAATGGCGGCGACAGCTTTGTTGAAGGCCTCCAGCGCGGCTTCGCGCGTGTCGCTCATGCGAACCTCGACAAAGGCGACATGGTCCAGACCCAGACGGATCGGATCAAGGATCGCACGATAGCCCCGGATCACGCCCGATTCTTCCAGCCGCTTCAGCCGCGCCTGTGTCGGAGACTTTGACAATCCGATCCGTCGGGCCAGTTCTGTAACTGAAATGCGCCCTTCCTCGGCCAAGGCGATCAGAATCGACCGGTCGAAGCTGTCCATCGACTCAACATCCATCTGCACTGCGATCCCCCAACGTTTCCGACTTATTGACTGGCTATCAGATCATCATAAGACGATTTTCCCGGGAAACCTAGTGTAAGATAGTCCAATCATCCGGAGAGAGTTCATGCCACAAGATCACACCGACACCTTGCGCGCCCGTATTGACGCTGGCACCTACGCCAATGAGGCGCAAACCGTCGCGCGTCTGGCAGCCCAGGCCGATCTGACGGCCGAGGACCGCTCTGCCATCAGCGCCCGAGCCGCCGGATTGGTCAGCGACATTCGCGGCACTTCGAACCCAGGGCTGATGGAGGTCTTTCTGGCCGAATATGGCCTCTCCACCGACGAAGGCATTGCCCTGATGTGTCTGGCCGAAGCCTTGTTGCGCGTGCCTGACGCCGAAACCATCGACGCCCTGATCGAGGACAAGATCGCGCCGTCCGACTGGGGCAAGCATATGGGGCACTCGACCTCGCCGCTTGTCAATGCCTCAACATGGGCCCTAATGCTGACCGGCAAGGTGCTGGACGAACGCAACCCCGGTCCGGTCAAGCACCTGCGCAGCGCCATCAAACGGCTGGGCGAGCCGGTGATCCGTACCGCCGTCGGCCGCGCCATGAAGGAAATGGGCGCGCAATTCGTGCTGGGCGAGACGATTCAAAAGGCGATGAAGCGCGGCAGCGCCCAAGAGGCGAAAGGCTATACCTACAGCTATGACATGCTGGGCGAAGCCGCCCGCACCGAAGGGGACGCCAAGCGCTATCATCTGGCGTATTCGCGCGCCATCGGGGCCATCTCTGAAGCTGCGCGTGGCAATGACATCCGCACCAACCCCGGTATTTCAGTCAAACTGTCCGCGCTGCATCCGCGCTATGACGAATTGCAGCACCAGACGGTGATGGATGAGGTCGTCCCGCGCCTGCGCACCCTGTGCCAACTGGCCCGCAGCGCCGGGATTGGCCTGAACATCGACGCCGAAGAAGCCGACCGGCTGGATATCTCTCTGGACGTTATCGAAGACGTGTTGTCAGAACCCTCGCTCGCCGGATGGGACGGGTTCGGCGTTGTGGTGCAGGCCTACGGGCATCGCGCCAGCTATGTGATCGACTGGCTGTACGATCTGGCCAACCGGCTGGATCGCAAGATCATGGTGCGGCTGGTCAAAGGCGCTTATTGGGACACCGAGGTGAAGCGTGCTCAGGTTGCGGGTATCGACGGGTTTCCGGTCTTCACCTCCAAGGCGGCGACCGATGTGTCCTACATCGCCAACGCCCGCAAACTGCTGGGCATGACCGATCGGATCTATCCGCAATTCGCCACCCACAACGCTCATACCGTCGCCGCGATCCTGCACATGGGCGCGGACCCGGCGCTGTACGAATTCCAGCGGTTGCATGGCATGGGCGAAACCCTGCATTCGCTGGTCAAGGCCAAGGAAGGCACCCGCTGCCGCATCTACGCCCCCGTCGGCGCCCATCGCGACCTGCTGGCCTATCTGGTGCGCCGCTTGCTGGAGAACGGCGCGAACTCGTCTTTCGTCAACCAGATCGTTGACGAAGATGTCCCCCCCGAGGTGGTCGCCGCCGATCCCTTTGAGCAGGTCGCGGCCTCTGGCCTGACCACCGGGCCAAACCTATTTGCACCCGAGCGCGCCAATTCCAAAGGCTTCGATCTGCGGGATCGACCGACGCTGCGCGCGATTGAAGCCGCACGCTCGAAATTTGCCAATCATTATTGGTCCGGCACCCCGATCACCGCCGTGCCCGCGCCGCATGGCGCAAACGCCACGGTCCCGAACCCCGCCGATCCGGCCGACATCGTCGGTCAGATCACATGGGCCTCGGCGGAGAGCGTCAGCGCGGCCGCAAACGCGGCCCGGCCATGGGGTGCCTCGCCCTCTGAGCGCGCAGAAATCCTGAACCGCGCCGCTGATCTCTATGAGGCAAACTACGGTGAACTCTTCGCGCTGTTGCACCGCGAAGCGGGCAAGCTGCTGCTGGATGCCGTGGCCGAACTGCGCGAAGCGGTGGATTTCCTGCGCTACTACGCGGCCCGGACCGAAGGCGGCGAGGCGCGCGGCACCTTCACTTGTATTTCGCCGTGGAACTTCCCGCTCGCGATCTTCACCGGGCAGGTTTCGGCTGCTTTGGCGGCGGGGAACGCCGTGCTTGCCAAACCGGCCGAGCAGACCTCGCTCATCGCGCATCGCGCCGTCGAACTGCTTCACGAGGCTGGCGTGCCGCGCACGGCCCTGCAATGTCTACCCGGCGCAGGCGACGTGGGCGGAGCGCTGACCGCCTGCGCGCTTGTCGATGGCGTGGCGTTCACTGGCTCGACGGAAACCGCGCAGATCATCCACCGCGCCATGGCGGCCAACCTTGCCCCCGGCGCGCCTTTGATCGCCGAAACCGGCGGGTTGAACGCGATGATCGTCGACAGCACCGCCTTGCCCGAACAGGCGGTTCAGGCCATCGTGGAAAGCGCCTTCCAATCTGCGGGCCAACGCTGCTCAGCCCTACGCTGCCTGTATGTGCAAGAGGACATCGCCGAAAGCTTCCTTGAGATGCTGCAAGGCGCTATGGACGCGCTTGTCATGGGCAATCCGTGGAATGTCGCCACCGACGTTGGCCCGGTGATCGATGAAGAGGCCCGCGCCGGCATTCTGGCGCATATTCGCACCGCGCAGGCCGAAGGCCGCGTTCTGCGCACCTATCCGACGCCGGATCAGGGCTATTTCGTCGCACCCACGCTGATCAGGATTGACGGCATTGACGATCTTGAGCGCGAAATCTTTGGCCCGGTGCTGCATGTCGCAACCTTCAAATCAACCGGGCTGGACAAGGTCATCGATGCGATCAACGCGACCGGCTATGGGCTGACCTTTGGCCTGCAAACCCGGATCGACGACCGCGTACAACACGTGACCGAACGGGTCCATGCCGGAAATATCTATGTGAACCGCAACCAGATCGGCGCCATCGTCGGCAGCCAACCCTTTGGCGGTGAAGGCCTTTCCGGTACAGGCCCCAAAGCGGGCGGGCCTTTGTATCTGGATCGTTTCCGCAGCCACCCGGCACCGCTTGCTGGTGCGCCGGTAACGGCACAGGCCGACGTGGCCGCCATCCAGAAGGCCTTGGCCCAGACCCACGCAGCCGCGCCCAAGATTCGGACGGAACTGCCGGGTCCGACAGGCGAAGCCAACCAGTACAGCACCCTCCAGCGCCCGCCCGTGCTGTGCCTTGGTCCGGGCGCCGAAGCCGCAAAAACACAGGCCGAGGCGATCAAGGGCTTTGGCGGGAACGCGGTCGCGGTGGCGGAGACGCTCGCGCCGGAGGCACTTGGCCAATTGAATGGCTTTTCGGGCGTGATTTGGTGGGGCGATGAGGGCACAGCGCAGACCTACCGGTCAGCGCTGGCACGGCGTTCGGGCGTGATCCTGCCACTGATAACCGGCGCGCCGGACAAGGGCCACGCCCTGGCCGAACGTCACGTCTGCATCGACACCACCGCCGCCGGCGGCAACGCCGCCCTTTTGGCCGGGCAATAACCAATCCAGGTCGATTTTTCGCAGAAAACTCTGTTCCCCGTCGCGCATCGCCTTGACGCCGCGACGGGGAGGCGCAAACTCCCTTCATGTTTCCCATTCGTGATCACAACCCGTCGGGCCGTGTGCCCTATGTCACCTACGCGCTGATCATGGCCAACGTGGGCATCTTTCTTTCGACATGGAACCTGCACGCCGACCAACGCGCGCTTTATCAGTTTTACAGCGCCTACGCGTTGGTGCCTGCGATGGTGTCTGACGGCTATGGATTTTCCGGCTTCGTGACCTCGATGTTCCTGCACGGCGGGCTGGCGCATCTTGGCGGCAACATGTTGTTTTTGTTCATCTTCGGGGACAACGTCGAAGATGAGATGGGCCATGTCGGCTATATGCTCTTCTACCTTGCCTGCGGGATCGGCGCGGGACTGGCGCAATACATCTCGGCGCCGCTTTCGCCTGTGCCAACCGTGGGCGCTTCGGGCGCCATCGCCGGAGTGATGGGAGGCTATCTGCTGCTCTTCCCCAAGGCCCGCGTCGATATTCTGGTCATCCTGATCGTGATTTTCCGCGTGATCCCCCTGCCCGCCTGGATCCTTCTGACCCTATGGTTCGCAATGCAGATCTTTGGCGGCTTTGGCACAGCGGCCGCTGGCGGCGGCGTCGCCTACTGGGCACATGCCGGCGGTTTTCTGATCGGGGTGGGTCTGACAGTACCGCTCTGGCGCCGGTTGGGCGGCCTCGCGTTCTGGAGCCGCACCGACGGCCACCCACCGCATCCAGGCACTCAGTATGCGATTTCTGCGACCCGCATTCCAAGGATACCAAGACGATGAGCGCTCCGGTCAAAGCCACCTGCCATTGCGGCGCGGTCGAACTGCGCGTGACCCTCAGCGATGGATTCAACACCGCCCGCCGCTGCGACTGTTCCTTCTGTCGCAGGCGCAGCGTCCCGGTTGTCTCGGCCCCCTTGGACGGAATCGAGGTGATCCAAGGCGCGGACCAGCTGACACTATATGAATGGGGCACCAAGACCGCGAAACACCATTTCTGCTCGGTCTGCGGGATCTATATGTACCATCGGCGCCGCTCGAACCCGAATGAGTACGGCGTCAACCTATATGCCATTGAAGGCGCCGAGCCGAAGGATTTTGAGCCCGTTATCTGGCACGATGGTGTCAATCACCCCTCGGATCGTGGCACAACGTGACGCGTTCCAAATGATCTGGAAAACACCCCTTGCGCACTGGCACGAAGGTCAGGCTTCGCGGATGATCTTGGCGAACTGATCGAAAATCTGGTTGTTCGCACAAAGAATTGCGCCCGCTTCAAGCGGATCTTGATCCTTGCGGACGCCTTCCACCAAAGCCCCGGCCTCTTTCGCGATCAGGAACCCGGCAGCGACGCTGGTCAGGGGCAGCTCGCGCTCCCAATAGCCATCGAAGCGGCCTGCGGCGACATAGGCCAGATCCAATGCGGAAGCGCCCCACTGGCGCGCGCCAGCGCATTCCGGCATCAAGCGGGCAAGATCCTTGATCGTGGCCGGAAGAGTACGTTTGGTGCTGTGCGGCACGCCCGTCGCAAAAAGCGCCTCAACCATGCGCGAACGGCCGGAAACCCGCATCCGTTTGGAATCGTTCAGCCATGCCCCGGCACCGCGTTCTGAATAGAACATTTCATCCTTGGCCGGATCAAAAACCACGCCCGAGACGATCTGCCCCTTATGCTCCAACGCGATCGAGATGCACCAATGCGGCAGGCCGTGCAGGAAGTTCGCGCTGCCGCCCAAAGGATCGACGATCCAGCGGCGCGTCGGGTCATCGCCCTCGATTTCTCCGCTGATGTCGCCAAGCCAGCCATAGCTGGTGCGCGCGCCCATCAATTCTTCTCGCAGGATCTCTTCTGCGGCGATGTCAGCCCGGCTGACAAAATCACCGGCCCCCCGCAAGGAAACCTGAAGGTTTTCGACTTCGCGGAAGTCCTTGACCAGAGAACGGCCCGCTTTGCGCGCCGCTTTCATCATAATATTGAGATTCGCGCTGCCCTGCATCGGTTCGGCCCTCATAAGCAATCAGGCCGCGCGTATACGCGGCCTGACCTGGAATGCCAAGAGCACGAGGCAAGCCCCCGTGCCTTGAAGTCATTTAGCGATAAACAACACCCTTTTCACCCACCGGCGCATAGGCGCGGGGCTTGTAGGCCGGCTTGGGCTTGTAAGCGGCCTTGCCGGGGCGGTTCACATAGGGGCCGGCATTGGGCACACCGCAGCAGACCACTCCACCCATGGTGACGGGCTGCAGACCCGCCGGGCACATGTTCGGCGCGTTGTAGCTGTGCATAAGGAAGTTCGAGTTCGGATCGTTGGTCGCGTCACCCATGTACATGTCACCCCATGCAAAGGCTGCTCCGCCCGTCAGGGCAAAACCAACCGCCAAACCAAGTGTCCCGAAAATACGCATAATGTCCCCCATCGTGACCGAAATTTTATCTTCGCTTGTCTTTCAGGCTACCAGCCCAAGAGCGCAAGTCAATTTTTTCCTGTGGGAAATCGGGGATTTGATGCTTTTTGGCGCGGGGCATAGGTAGCGCACATATTCAAAGAATTTTTGTCTCTGAGAAGTAAAAACGCCCTGACATGGTCAGGGCGCGGAACTCGTTACAAAACCGGGTGCCTGTAGCATCTACCGTGATGCGAAACCTGCCAGCAGGGCGCGCAGCGCTACGGGGGACAGAGGGAACAGAGGGTTGATCGCCGGTGCCGTCTGTTTTGATTTTTGTGCCATTCACTGATCCCCGTGGAATGAGGAACTTTTAACTCCCAAAGGGATGGTCCGTCATGGGGAGAAAGAGGCGCGGTTTCCCCAACGCCTGCTTTGCCGTCGAGCAGGACAGGGCCTTCTGGCCAGTCATGACTGCTCTAAAATCTTGATATTGCATCGGCCATTTCATGGAATGGCCAAAGCATCCGGCCCCAAAGGTCAGTAAATATAGCGGATCTGGTCTGTCCAGTAACGTTCAACCCGGCGCAGCGAGTTTGTGATCTCGTCAATGCCGTCAATGCTCAGAACGCTCTTTGACTGCAGGCCATCCGCATGGCGCCCGAACAACTCGGTAACGATGTCGCGGATTTCGCGGCCCCGCTGCGTCAGACGCACGCGCACCGAGCGGCGGTCAATCTCGCAACGCTGGTGGTGCATATAGCCCATCTCGACGAGCTTTTTCAGGTTATAGCTGACGTTGCTGCCCTGATAATAGCCGCGCGACTTGAGTTCGCCTGCGGTCACTTCGTTGTCACCGATATTGAACAGCAGCAAAGCCTGCACCGCGTTCACATCGATGATGCCAAGCCGCTCAAATTCATCCTTGATGACATCCAGCAGCAAGCGGTGGAGACGTTCCACCAAGCTGAGCGCATCAAGGTAACTGGCCATATAACCCTGCTCACCGGGTTTCGCCATCTTGGAATGAATACTCATATCCGTCTCCGCCTGTGTTTTTCTGCAGACGGAAACTCAACGAAAAAAACCAATATAGGGTTAAATGACGACGATAATGGGAAAAATGCGAACGATATTTGCGTCGTATTTCTTTCGACTGCTGCACAGAGCCGGTCAGCCTGCGCCCGAAGCAACCTCGCGGATATCCTCGATAAGCGCGAAATGTTCTTTGGGCGCAGGGACTTGTCCAGAAACCCACTGATACAGGTCCTGATCGTTTTCGCTGAGAACGGCCTCGTAGGCATCCAGTTCAGGATCGCTCATCCCGGCCAGCTTTGCCTCGCTGTAGCGGATCAGAAGGATATCCATCTCCTTCATTCCTCGCCGCATCGAACGCATGGCCAACCTTTTCTTACGGGTTTCGCGATCCTCAAACATCTCAGCCTTGT
This sequence comes from Pacificoceanicola algae, assembly GCF_049341065.1. NCBI lineage: Bacteria > Pseudomonadati > Pseudomonadota > Alphaproteobacteria > Rhodobacterales > Roseobacteraceae > Pacificoceanicola > Pacificoceanicola algae. The sequence goes on from NZ_JBMPIX010000007.1 coordinate 166,295, forward strand.
TCCTTCAAAAGCTTGCGAAGCGACTTTTCCAGCCGCCCCAGTTTTTCTGCCTGCGATTGCAGACCGGCCCGCATGGTCCGAATCTCGCCCAGAACGGCGACGACATCCGGCGAAAGAGCATCCCCATCCGGGGTGCTGACCCCTTCGCCTTCGCCAGTGATCAGCCAAACCATCGAGACATTCAACACCCCCGAGATCATCGACAGCTTGTTGGCCCGCGGTTCGGACAGATCGTCCTCCCAGGATTCCAGGGTCTTGAGCTTGACGCCCATGCGTCTGGCCAGCACTTCCTGAGTCATCCCGGCTGCTTCGCGAGCAGCGGCAAGACGGTCGCCAAAAGTGGCTGCGTCCGGCCCATACCAGTCAGTCTCGGCTTTCATATCGGTCATTCCAGTCCTTCCTTCCCGCGGAGTTTGCCGCGTGACAGCGGTGAAGCGCCTTGATTGCTGCTTTGGCGCAAACTAAGACAGACGGCGGCCATTTACAAACCGGTGATCCGTATGCCCTTCCTCTCGACCACGCTTTCGCGCGTTCAGCCTTCGCCCACAGTGGCCATCACCCAGCTTGCGCGCGAATTGGCCGCAACCGGGCGCGACGTGATTTCGCTCAGCGCCGGTGAGCCTGACTTTGACACACCCGACAACATCAAGGCCGCCGCGATTGCGGCAATTCAGGAGGGGAAAACGAAATACACCGCCCCTGATGGCATCCCGGAACTGAAACAGGCGATCTGCGCCAAGTTCTCTCGCGAAAACGGGCTGGCCTACCAGCCCTCGCAGATCAGCGTCAGCACCGGCGGCAAGCAAGTGCTGTATAACGCGCTTTTGGCCACCCTGAACCCGGGCGACGAGGTGGTGATCCCCGCCCCCTATTGGGTCAGCTATCCTGACATCGTGCGCCTTGGTGGAGGTGAGCCGGTGATCGTCACCGGTGAACGCCAGATGGGCTACAAAATCACCCCCGAGGCACTGGAGGCGGCGATCACGCCAAAGACGAAATGGTTTATCTTCAACTCGCCCTCCAATCCCACCGGCGCAGGCTATAGCCGCGATGGGCTGAAAGCGTTGACCGACGTCCTGCTACGCCACCCGCATGTCTGGGTGATGTCCGACGACATGTACGAACACCTTGCCTATGATGGCTTTGAATTCTGCACCCCGGCGCAGGTCGAACCGCAGCTGTATGACCGCACCCTGACCGTCAACGGCGTGTCCAAGGCCTATGCGATGACCGGCTGGCGCATTGGCTATGCTGGCGGCCCCGAGCATCTGATCGCCGCCATGCGCAAACTGCAAAGCCAAAGCACCACCAACCCCAGTTCGATCAGCCAATGGGCCGCAGTCGAGGCCCTGAACGGCCCGCAAGAATTCCTTGCCGAACGCGGCGCGGCCTTCCTGCGCCGCCGCAACCTTGTGGTCGACGGTCTGAACGCCTGCAAAGGCGTGACATGCCCTACACCCGAAGGCGCTTTCTACGTCTATCCCGACATTTCGGACTGCATTGGCAAGACCAGCGCAGGCGGCGCAAAAATCGAGAATGACGAAGCCTTCTGCACCGCCTTGCTCGAAGAACAGGGCGTAGCGGTGGTCTTCGGCGCGGCCTTTGGGCTGTCGCCCTGCTTCCGCGTCAGCTATGCCGCGTCGGACGAGGCGCTGCGCGAAGCCTGCAACCGGATCGCGGCTTTCTGCGACGGCCTCACGTAACGAAAAAGGTGCCCAATGTCCGGTGAATTGCCCGAGTTCTATTTTCGCATCCGTGACAACGGTGCAATGGTCTTTCGCGTCGATACGGAAAACCGCCAGCGCCGGATCGAACTGGACCAGATCGCCGTGGTCAACCTGAACAGGGGCGATATCAAACCGCACGGTGACCACGTCCTGACCACCGACGAAGCGCGGGCCATCGCAGAGTGGATGGCCGAGCGCAAGACAACCCTCGGCACGCGCGAAATCGACGACATCCACCGCACCGTAGATCACCTCAACCTAACAGCGCAATGGGCGCAAAGTCGGGCAACCGAAACCCAGCTGGACGAAGTTACAGACGCCCTCTTGCTGGCCATGCACGACCTGCGGATCGTGCTGGTGCGAAAAAAAGCTGACCGGATGCTGAAAAACTGATCCTCGCCCGTTTTTTACCCACCCGCGGTTTCATCGGTCCATAAATATCCCGGGGAGTCGCAGCTTGCTGCGGCGGGGCAGAGCCCCAACGGCCCGCTAAACAATCGACCGGCTCGAAAAAGTCCTGCGCCAACCAAGTGCGCCAACCCGAGGACGCCGCCGAAGGCGAAGGACGAGACATCTGCGCAGGGCCGCAGGCCCTGCTCCTTTCTCTAACGGCGCGACAGAATCATGACCTGCAATTCGCGTTTAAGCTTGCGCACCATGGCCGCTTCGAAATCGTCAAATCCCAAAGCGGTTTCGACAAAGGCCTGCTCGCCCTCGATCACATAGGCGCGGAAATAGGCCACCAATTCCCCCAAGCCCGGCGCTGGCTGCCCGGGGGCCGCTGGCGAGCCGATGATCAGCGCGTTGATCGTCACCCCCAAAGGTCGCACGTCCTGAGGGCGCGGCCCGGTGTTGTTCTTGCCATCCCCCGACAGGTCAAGCACTTGCCGCCAACAGTCGCTCTGCCCGGCCAGCAAACGCGCCCCGTGGGCCTTGGCCGATCCAATCGCCGTCGACGGGTCAAGCTCAGCCCGGGCCAGTCCGCGCAGCCGTGTCGCCACCTCGGCCACAACCGCGCGGTCCGTCACTTCGACCCAGTCCTGCAGGGTCCGCTGGGCATATTCGCCGCTCCACTCGAAGACCGTCAGACGTACCGGTGCATCGGGCATTTCCAGCAAGGCTGCCACGACTTCGGGATTTTCCAGAGCACCCGCGAGCCCATCCAGTTGCAGCCGGTACTCCTGCGCATTGACCGAACCAGACACGTCCAGCCCAAGGGCCAACGCCTGTCGGCACGCGGCCTGCGCCTGTGCCGCCCACATGGCCAAAAGCAGGAAAAGAACGCCCTTCATCCCGGCTCTTGCTCCAAAGGCAGACCGCCGACGATGCGCTCTTCTATCTCGCGGAACAGCTTGCGTTCCATCGCATTCTGAAAACCTTGGTAGCCATCCGATGTCTCGACAAAGGCGCCCGGGCCGTGCTGCACGAAATACTCGTAGTGATCCAGAACATCCCGATCCGCCCCTAGCACCGCCAAGCCGTTTACCGTCACGCCGTCGAACGGAAAATGCCGATAGGCCAGTTCCGGTCCGAAACCGTCGTTGGTGATCCCGTCACCTGACACGTCGATCGTTCGGCGCTCGCACTGCGGCGCGCGCGCCATCATCGTCGCGCCAAACCCCAGCGCGAACCCCAATGCGGTGGGAAAGCGCGTGAACGAGCGCTGCGAACGCCGTAACTGCGTCGCCGCCGCCTCAATGTCCGCCTCGCTGCGCAGCACCGTCCAGTCAAGGATCACCGATGACTGGTTGCGCCCACTCCATTCATAGGCGCCCAGCGCCACGGCACCGCCACCACCCTCAAGGATCGCCCGCATCACATCGGGCGAGGTCAGCGCCGCGGCCGTGCCATCGCGCTGCAAGGCATATTCCGCGGCATCCACCGAGGAAGAAACATCCAGCGCCAAAAGCAGCGCCAACCGGCACGGGCTTTGCGCACCTGCCGCAACGGGCAGCAAGCACAGCAAAGCCAATAGCCGGAAAAGCCTTACCAATGGCCCGTGTTCTCCATCGACAGCCACGGCTCGGCGGGCTCAAGCGCATCGCCTTCCTGGAGCAATTCCACCGAGATATTGTCGGGGCTGCGCACGAAAGCCATGCGGCCATCGCGCGGCGGGCGGTTGATCACCACGCCGTTGTCCTGCAAATGCTGGCACATCTCGTAGATGTTCGGCACCGAATAAGCGAGGTGCCCAAAATGCCGACCATCAGACGGCAGCCCGTCGTCGCCGTCCCAATTGTAGGTCAGTTCGACCGGGCATTCTTCCTGCCCCTCGGGCGCCATGAAGATCAGCGAAAAGCGGCCCGCCTCGCTGTCCATGCGCCGGGTCTCTTTCAGGCCCAGCAGCGCATAAAACTTCATAGATTCCTCAAGGTCCTTCACCCGAACCATCGTGTGCAGATAGCGCGTTCCCATAATCTCTCCCATCAGGTCAGGCGGGGAGCAAAATTTTCACTGAAAATCTTCTCGCCGCAATGTGCGGTCAGAATACCGACCTGAGGCCAACGCGCAAATCGGTGCTCTGAGTTTCATACAGCGAATAGTTGGAGCTTCTGTCGCGGAAGGAAACCCCGATTTCCGGGGCAAAGCCGAAATAATCCATCTTTGGCAACAGCACGTCCACTGAAACGCCCCATTCTTCGTCCCTGCGCGGATCGACCCAAAAGCCAAAAGGCGACAAGTCGTATCGCACTTCCTCATAGGTCAGCGACAGGCGTGGCAACATTCCCATGACCGGCTTGCCCAACTGGTACCGCAGCGCGGCGCGGTCGGTCTCGCGGGCCACCAGCCGCGATTCAGAATCCGTTTCGGCGGTTTCCAGATCCAGCGTCAAAGCGCCATGGCCAAAGCGCCGCGTTACATTCAGGCCCAGCTCAGTGCTTTGCGAACTGCGCGACACCAAGTCATAACGGGTCTCATCCACAAAGCCGAACCGCAGCCCGCCTTCCCAACCCTCGCCGAGTCGGCGCTGATAGGTCAGGTCCAGCCGCACCGCGTCAGACGACAATTGGCCGCCCGTCCAGAACCGCGCCACCGACAATTCGCTTTTGGCCAGCCATTGCTGTTGGTCTCCGATCCGCTCGTAGCCAAGCGAAAGCCCCAGGCGATCCCGGCTGTAGTCGGCATCCTTGATGGTGGGCACCTTTTCGCGTGCGGCTTTGGAAAAACGCACCCGCTCGATCCCGGCAAAAGCGCCAAGATTCACGCGGCTGCGTTCGCCCGTCGGGATGCGATAGGTGAAATTCACGTCCCCGCCAAAGCGCAGCCCCGAAAACGGCACCGCGGCAGGGTTTTCAAATGTCAGCCCGGCAAAGGTGAATTCATTGGTCTTGGGGGCACCGTTGATGTTGTCCGAAGGTTCGCCAAAGAAACTGAGCTTCAGCCGCCAAGGCGTCGTGCGACGGACAAAGCGGAAATCGCGCACGGCCACCGCGCGCAGCCCGTCGTCCGGTGCGACCTGCGCCGCATAGCGCAGCCAGTATTGCGCAATCCCGTTTTTCCCGCCCGAGGCCTTGGCCTGCGCCGTCACCAGCGCCGCAAAGAAACGGTCCTTGTCGGAGCCTGCCGCCGCGCGGGCGGCCGCCGCGGCCTGATCCGCCTCTTTGAAACGGCCAAGATCGCGCAGCGCGCGGCTTTTGAGAACAAGCGCGGGAACATCGTTGGGCAGGCCCTTGAGCAGCCCTTCGGCCAGCATCAGCGCCTCGCGGGGGCGGCCCATCTGCAACAAGCGGCCCGCCACATCGCGCGCTTCTTCAATGCTGAGCCGGGTTTCGGCGAAAGCGGCTTGTGGCGGCGCTCCGATCAGCCCGCTTGCGATCATTGCAGCCAGCAGGCTGATCGCGGCGAACCGTCGCATCAGGCGTCGAAATGCCCCCATGCGCCCTTACCGTTCGGCTACAAAGCCGCCAACTTCGCGGACCTGAACCTCGATGTACTCACCTGTGGCGGGATCAATTCCAATCGGACCGGTGCCTTCGATAACGACGATGCCAGCCACCTCTTCACCGTTGGGACCGGCAAACAGCCCTTCCCATGTGCCGGTGGCGCCGGTGGTTCCCGGGCCGCCAACAATTGTCGCATCCGAAGATTCGATGGTCCAGTTGTCAAAGTTGATCGACGCGGTGCTCAGGCTGATGAATTCGCCGGTGCCGTTCAGATCGTCGATCGGCACTCCGTTGTTATCAAAGAACGTCCGGTCAGCAATATAGCCTTCGACCGCACCGGTGGTGTCAAAGTCTTCGATATCCACCCGGATCCGCGTTGTGCCCGCGACGTACTGGATTTGGGAACCGGTGTCCGGGTCAATGATCGTCCGAACCGCCGCGTATTCCCCGTCGTAGATATAAGACTGGTTGCTGGTCGGAAGCTTGCCGCTGCCACTCAGGCGCTGCGCCGCAACGCCGCCAAAGCCGAAGGTCACATAGTTGTCTGTGCCCACCGCAGTCACTTGGCTATAGCCAGAGCCGGTCCGGCGGAAGACGGCATAATAGCGGTTGGTACCTGCCACGTTGCGATAGGCATCAAAACTTGACCCCGCAGTTCCGAAAGCGGTCGAAACCGCTGCGTCGCGCTGGTACAGGTTGTCGTCGCCATCGAAAGGCAGGTTGTTCAGGACAAGTTCACCTGTCGCGGGATCAAAATCCACATCGTTCATGGTCAGCTTTTCATTGGCACTTGTGCCGTAGACGTCCGGGCCTGTACTGGCAGTCCCTTCGTCCGGCACGTTCGTCGGCACTTCCTCGTCAACAAGCGGTTGGGTACCAGACCCAATGCCATCGTCACCGGAATTGCCGGGGTTGCCACCTGTACAGGCGGCAAGGACGCTCGACAACGCGAGCGCGAGAATAAATCGATTCATCTGACTGCCTCAGGTCTTGCCCGTTTTTATTTTGAGGATGAACCTGCGCAGATGAGCCCTTCTTGTCAATTCCTGCCCCGATTACGACACAATTTCCCTGAATGTGAGGCAATTCAGCCGCTACAGTATCTCGCCTTCCCTACCCACGCCCCCACCAGATATAGTGACCTCCGACTCATCTTGTGGCTCTGATCCGGGAAGCGACCCATGCAGCAATATCTTGACGCCCTGCGCACCGTTCTCACCGAGGGCACCCCCTCGACCGACCGAACCGGCACCGGCACCACCTCGTACTTCGGCCTGCAATGCCGCTATCCGCTGGCTCAGGGCTTTCCGCTTGTGACCACCAAGAAACTGCACCTCAAATCCATCGTGTACGAACTTCTGTGGTTCCTGTCCGGTGACACCAACATCGCCTACCTCAAGGAAAACGGCGTTTCGATCTGGGACGAATGGGCCGACGAGAACGGCGATCTTGGGCCAGTCTACGGCCACCAGTGGCGCCACTGGCCCGGCCACAAGGGCACCATAGACCAGATCACCACCCTGCTGGACCAGATCAAGACCACCCCCGACAGCCGCCGCCTCATCGTTTCCGCCTGGAACCCGGCCGACGTGCCCGACATGGCCCTGCCGCCCTGCCACACCCTCTGGCAGGTCCGTATCCTTGACGGAAAACTGCACCTGCAACTCTATCAGCGCTCGGCTGACATGTTCCTTGGCGTGCCCTTCAACATTGCCTCTTACGCGCTGCTTGCCCATATGCTGGCCCATGTCACCGGGTACGAGCCGGGCGACTTTGTCCACTCCATCGGCGACGCGCATATCTATTCCAACCACATGGATCAGGTCCACGAACAGCTGTCGCGCGACCCGCGCGCCCTGCCAAGGCTCGAGATCAAACGTCAGGTGCCCTCACTCTTTGACTTTACCGATGACGACTTCGCCTTCCCCGGCTACGACCCCCTTCCGGCGATCAAGGCGCCTGTCGCGGTATGATCACCCTCATCGCCGCCCGCGCCCGCAATTCCGCCATTGGCAAGGCCGGGGACATCCCCTGGCACGCCCCGGAAGACCTCGCCATGTTCAAGCGCGAGACCCTCGGCGGGGCGCTGATCATGGGCCGCAAAACGTGGGAGAGCCTGCCCGTCAAACCGCTCAAATCCCGGCTCAACGTGGTGGTCACCTCGAACCCCGACCTGACCGAGCACACTGCCCCCAGTATCCAGGACGCCCTCGCCCTGTGCCAATCCCAAGGCTATTTCCGCATCTACGGCATCGGCGGGCAAAGCATCTACGAAGCGCTGTTGCCCTTAGCCCACCGCATGCTGATCACCGAGGTTGATCTGGAGGTCGACGGCGCAGATGCGTTTTTCCCGGGGTTTGACGAGGGGGAGTGGCGCGAATTGGCGTCAGAACAGTTGAGAGAGAAAGAGCCGAGGTGTAAGGTTAGGGAATTGATGAGATTCCGAAAATAGCGAGCCAAAATGGATAAGTTTGAAACCGGAAGCCGAACGCTAGCTAGAATTCACAAAGCGGCAAATGACAAAAAGTATTTCTGCTACTTCACTGGATTCTTAGAAGGTATTGTTGCCAGTGGCCGCATAGAGGCCGAAGAAATTCCTCCGCTAATTTCTCAATGTGAGGATTTTATCGCAAATATCGGAGACGCTGATGCCTCTGAAATAATTGAAGATTTTGATGTAGACCTCCTAGAGTTTGAGTCGCTCGAAAATGCGATCGAGTATCGCGGCAGAGAAATCGACACGGTTTGTCCAAAAAGCTCGACCAACAGATTCTTGGGCTACTGTGCTGGCATATCGTGTGATGGTAAGATCACAATCGACGAGGCGCGAATTCTAAAGGAAAAAATTGATGAAGCACCTGTGCTGCTGAACGATCCAATCTGCAGAAGTTTGAAGAGTATCTGCAACGATGCGCTTGAAGATGGTATTATTGATCCTTCAGAATCAGCTGAAATTTGTAACGCCATCACACGACTGATTGGTGATGCTTATAACGATACTGGAATCTCTGAACTCGGTAACGTTCCTGTATTCGAACCACACCCCATTGCTGCAGATCCAACCGAATTGGAAGGGGCTAACTTGGTTCTGACCGGCTCCTTTTCCATAACACCAAGGCGAATACTGGAAGAACACCTGGAAGCACACGGCAGCATTATCTTCCGTAGCGTTAGCAGGAAAACGTCGTTTGTAGTTGTTGCATCAGAAGCGTCTCGCGACTGGGTACACACACACAAAGGCACAAAGATAATCAGGGCATTGAAGCTTCAGGAGGAGACTGGGAAACCAAGATTTATTTCCGAAGCTGATTTGCTTACCTTGTTAGGAATGCGCCCATAAAGCAGCATTAGGTGCGTGCCCGCACGCAGTTCCCGTACAAAGGTTCACGCCCGAGCCCGGGAGGGTCGGGCGCAGCCCGGGGCTGATGCCCCGCAACAAGGGGGTTTGCTGAAGCCCTCGCTCCAGAATATCCGCTGTATGGGCCGTTGATCTGATTGGGCTGCTAAAAGACAGTGCAGTCCAACCGAATCCCTGTGACGGGACAAACGCATCCTCTTTCCCCGGCCCGCCCGCTCTGTCATACTGCGCCAAACCCCAATAAAAGAAGGGCTCGAGCATGGCCGACGACCTCTTGCAAGTCACTGAAAACAATGACTACAACGCCTCGTCCATCGAGATTCTGGAAGGGCTGGAACCAGTCCGCAAACGCCCCGGCATGTATATCGGCGGCACCGACGAACGCGCCCTGCACCATCTGGTGGCCGAAGTGCTCGACAACTCCATGGACGAAGCTGTCGCTGGCCACGCCAATCGCATCGAAGTCGCCCTGCTCTCCGATTACTCGATTGAAATCAAGGACAACGGGCGCGGCATCCCGATTGATCCGCACCCCAAGTTCCCCGACAAATCCGCCCTCGAAGTGATCCTTTGCACCCTGCACGCGGGCGGCAAATTCTCGGGCGATGCCTATGAGACCTCCGGCGGTCTGCACGGCGTCGGCGCCTCTGTGGTCAACGCCCTGTCGGATTCCATGGTGGTTCAGGTCGCCAAGAACAAGGAGCTTTACGAGCAGCGATTCTCGCGCGGGATCCCGCTTGGCCCCATCGAAAAGATCGGCGCGGCCCCCAATCGGCGCGGCACCACGACGACCTTCCACGCCGACGAAGAGATATTCGGCCACCACCGGTTCAAACCCGCCCGCCTGTTCAAGATGGTCCGCTCCAAGGCCTATCTGTTCAGCGGCGTCGAGATCCGCTGGAAGTCCGAGATCAACGACAACGAGACCCCGCTTGAGGCAACTTTCCATTTCCCCGGCGGCCTCGCGGACTATCTGACCGAAACGCTCGGCAGCGCCAGCACCTACGCCGATAAGCCCTTTGCCGGGATTGTGGATTTCAAAGAGAAGTTCAACACGCCGGGCAAGGTGGAATGGGCCATCAACTGGACCCCGTCGCGCGATGGCTTCATCCAGTCCTACTGTAACACCGTGCCCACGCCCGAGGGCGGCACCCACGAGGCGGGTTTTTGGGCGGCGATCCTCAAGGGCGTGCGCGGTTATGGCGAGCTGATCAACAACAAGAAAGCGGCGCAAATCACCCGTGACGATCTGATAACGGGGGGCTGCGCGCTGGTGTCCTGTTTCATCCGCGAACCGGAATTCGTCGGGCAGACCAAAGACCGCCTCGCCACGACCGAAGCGCAACGGCTGGTGGAAAACGCGGTGCGCGACCATTTCGACAACTGGCTGGCCTCGGATACGAAATCCGCCGGGGCGATCCTCGATTTCCTCGTGCTGCGTTCCGAGGAACGCCTTCGACGTCGTCAGGAAAAGGAAACCGCGCGCAAGTCGGCGACAAAGAAACTGCGTCTGCCGGGCAAGCTGACCGACTGCACTGCCAAGTCCCGCGAAGGGACCGAACTGTTCATCGTCGAGGGCGACTCGGCCGGTGGATCGGCCAAGGGCGCGCGGTTCCGCGAAACGCAGGCGCTGCTGCCGCTCAAGGGCAAGATCCTGAACGTGCTCGGCGCGGCCTCGAACAAGCTGTCGTCCAACGCCGAAATCCGAGACCTCTGCGAGGCTTTGGGCGTCGGCGTCGGCACCAAATTCAACCTTGATGACCTGCGCTATGAAAAGATCATCATCATGACCGACGCGGACGTCGACGGTGCCCACATCGCGGCCTTGCTGATGACGTTCTTCTTCACCCAGATGCGCCCGCTGATCGACAACGGCCATTTGTATCTGGCCTGCCCGCCGCTGTACCGCCTGACCCAGGGCGCACGGCGGATTTATGTCCCTGACGATGCAGCGAAAGAGGCTGCCATGGCCAAGGGGCTGGGTGGTAAAGGGAAGATCGATGTCCAGCGCTTCAAGGGTCTGGGCGAGATGGACGCGAAGGATCTGAAAGAAACCACGATGGACCCGGCAACCCGCACCCTGATCCGCGTCACGATAGACGAAGATGAGCCCGGCGAGACCGGCGATCTGGTCGAGCGACTGATGGGCAAGAAACCCGAGCTACGCTTCCAGTATATTCAGGAGAACGCGCGGTTTGTAGAAGAGTTGGATGTTTGAATTCGAAGCGCCCTGAAGGACTGTGGACAAAATCCGCAACACGCTGATGAGGCACCTCGGCTCAAAGCCCGCCGGATAAGTCATGAGGCGGAGGCTTGTCGGCGCTAAAAACTCCTATCAAGCTCCGGTTTCAAATCGGACAACCCTGAGCAGGTTTTCCTGAGAGCAAGCCTGCGTCGTTCCAACCGCTTTGATACTTATAGGCGGTGATTGGGCTTGGAGTGCCAACCACGAAAAAACGGCCCCGAAGGGTCGCTGCACTCGTTAATTCATCAAACCGTCAAAGCTGGGCGACCCACTCGTCGAATTCGCGTTCGGCCTCTTCGCGGGTCTTGCCGTATTTCTCTTGGATCTTGCCCACCAGCTGATCGCGTTCTCCGTGGGCTTCCTGCACTTCATTCTCGGTCAGCTCGCCCCATTCTTCACGGGCTTTGCCAACCAATTGAGTCCATTGTCCTTTGATCTGGTCCATATTCATGGCGTGATCTCCTTTGTGCTATCCAGCTTCACCAGACCAACCCCCGAACCGCGCATCAGGTTGCATCCGCCGGAAAATAAATTTGAATGGGTGGTGCAAATACCTTGCCTCCGGCGAGTTCACGCGCTTCCCTGCGCTTATGCGCAAACTTCTGATCTTCCTGCTTTTCCTTGCCGCCTGCGGACGGCCCCTGACCCCGTCAGAGACCGCCTATCTGCACGCCCTTCAGGGCGACCAGATCGACACGCAAAAGATCCGCATCGTGGACGGACATTTCGCGGGGTCCTACGTCTATACAATCCCCGTTCGCCCCCGCACCACCTGTCAGGAGCGGATCTGGCCACCTTTGGACAAAGCGCAAAAAGTCGAAGTCTCACCTGCCGCCAGCGTGATCTACAACACCATGATGTTCCGCAAGGACCTGTATCGCGATGACCTGATGCAGGGCTGGCCAACCAAGATCGATCTGTATCAGGCAATGCTTTTCGCCCATGAATCCACCCATGTCTGGCAATGGCAGAACAGGGATCGCACGGGCTATACCCCGCTCAAGGCGCTGTCCGAGCATACCGCCAACGTCGACCCCTACCTTTTCGATCCGGACAAGACGCAGGATTTTCTGAGCTACGGCTATGAACAGCAGGGCAGCATTGTCGAAGAATACGTTTGCTGCCGCCTGCTGGACCCCGGCGCGCCGCGCACCGGGCGGTTGCGGGCGATGATCTCGCAATACATGCCGGTGGATGGTCTGGACAAAGCCCTGGGCGAAGGGACCGTTCGCCTGTCATGGGCGGGCGCTCAGCCCAAGGGGATTTGCCGCTAGGGTTGGATCACAACCCGGGTTTCGTCCATGCCGACCGCTTTGACTTCACCGTACAGCGTCTCGGCGTTGTCAGGGGCCAAACGCACACAGCCCGCCGACGCTGGCGTGCCCAGTTTCGCCACATCGGTCGTGCCGTGGATCGCGTAATTGCCAGCAAAGAAGATCGACCAGGGCATTGGCGCGTTGTTGTAAAGGCTTGAATAGTGCATTCGCTTCATCAGGTAGGGCGTGTACGTGCCCACCGGAGTGCATTTGCCCGCACGGGCCGTCGATACTGGCCATTGATGCAAAATCTCATCGCCTGCCGTCACGGTCATCTGCTGATCCGACAGATCAACTGTGACGCGCAGGGATTCGGCCGGCAAAGGTGCGGCCCAGACCAGAAGAAGGGCCAGCAGTCGGATCATTCAAGCCGCTGGATTTCACGCAGATAAGCCACCAGATCAACAACCGGTTGCGACGTCAGCACCGGCTGGCCGGTCGGGGCCTTCATCGGGACATCGAAGGAGCCTTCGAAATAGTCGCCATAGACCGGCATGGGTGATCCGTGGCTGACAAGGGGATCGCGCCCGTCGATGCGCTTGACCACGCGCTCAAGCGGGAACGTGCCGCCATTCTGGGCAGAAAGCTCGGTCAGGTTGACCGGCTTGATCAGTAAGACGCCAGCCATCGGGCCATCGCCGCGCCCTTCCAGACCGTGACATGTGGCACAATGCGCGTGGTAATGCGCGCGCCCGATGTCGGCGTCCTGCGCCAAGGCAGGTGTTGCGGCCAGTGCAGCCATTAGAACAAGTCGTTTCATCTGTTCGTCCTCCGGTGTCCCCTGATGACATTGCCATGGCCCCCGGTCCGGCACCTTGATCCCCATCAATCTGGCCGTGGTGTTTTCCAGCCCTATCCTTGGATGATCCGCAACAGGAGACCCTTATGCGCCGGATCGCTTTTGCCCTGACCTGTCTTGCCCTGCCCGCCTTGGCACAGGACACCGATCTTGAACTTGTCCTTCTGGCCGATGCCTCGGGCAGCATTGACGCGAACGAGATCGCCTTTCAACGACAAGGCTATGCCGAAGCGATCACCGATCCAGAGGTGTTGGCAGCCATTGCCAATACCGCCTATGGCTCGATCGCCGTGACCTATGTGGAATGGGCGGCAAATCAGGCGGTGGTCGCAGACTGGCAGATCATAAACGATGGCAGCAGCGCGCAGACCTTTGCGAACGAGTTGTTGCGCAAACCCCGGCAGGCTTATGGACGCAACGCCATCGGGGCCGCCCTGCTCGAGGCGCTTCGGCTGATGGATGACAATGACATCGAAGGTTGGCGACGCGTGATCGACTTTTCCGGCGACAGTGCCAATTCGTTTTCCGGCCCCAGCATTGCCGAAGCCCGCGAGACGGTTCTGGCGGCAGGCGTGACGATCAATGCCCTGCCCATTTTGCGCCCGGACGATCCCGGGAGGGCGCAAGGCGGGCTGGAGGTGCTTTACGAACAGCGCATCATCGGCGGCCCCGGCGCCTTTGTGGTCACCGCAGAAAGCCGCGCGTCTTTTGCCGAGGCCGTGAAGCGCAAGTTGATCCTTGAGATATCCCAACGCATGCCCGAGCGCAGCTATGCTGCGACCGACGGCCGTTAGACCACGGCCGTCAAATGGGCAGCGGGCGGTGTCGCCTCTTGCGGCCAGGGCAAGCTGACATCGCCCTGACGCAGTTCGGCGATCCCGCGGCCAAACTGGCGCGGATGAGAGACCAGTTGAAGTATCCGGCCATCGAAATCGCGGAAGGTCAGGCTGGCGCTTCGGTTGTCCTCTTCCATCGCCGTGCGCAGGACCTGAAGCGCAATCGCCTGTCCCAGACGCATATCCTGATGGTTTTCCGCCGGGAAATAAGCCCCCGTCACTACACGCGCCAAGGCCGTATTGGCGACCAGTCTGTCCAATTCTTGCCCGAGGTCCATCCGCGCGTCCGCCTTGCTGGCCAGACGCAGGTGGCGCGGCTGCGAGGTGTCGAAAACCGCTTTCATCAAAGTTGCCAATGCCCCCGCGACAACCACATGTGTGGCGGTGTCAGACGGGTGCATTGTCTCGGCCGCTGTGCCAAGCGGCAGAAAGAGGCTGTGTTCAAAGCGTTGCCGACTGCGGGCCGCCTTATTTGCACGGCTTACCCAGTTCAACAGGTTCGGAGCCGATCGGGCCAGTTCGTCGGCAGCCCCGCGATAGCGCGCCTCTGCCGCATCACTTTGCTGTTCTTCGCGGGCCAGATGCACCGTCATCCGCGCCGCCGTCACCGCCGGGCGCGACAAGCGGTCGGCCCGCGCCAAGCGGCGCAGCGCGGCCCAGCGCGCGCGGCTCTCGGCCTCGGCCAAAAGCGCGAACAGCCGCCCGCCGGTCCAGCCCTCGGCTTTGCCCGTCAGCCCATTGAGCCCCGGATCGAAGGGGCTGCCATGTGCCAGACTGGCCAAAGTCGCTGAATGAAACGCCCGGGCAGGAGGCGCTTTGAACACATGCTCGGCAAGCTCGGACAGGGTCGTGATGTCAGCATTGGAGGCTCCGCGCCCCGGCAAACCCAGCCCCGCACCGCTGTGAACCGCGCACCACCGCGACCACAGGGACAAAGGCGCCGCGCTGACCGGTGCGGGCAAAGGCCCCTGCGCCGGTCCCACCGCGTGATCGGTCGCAAAAAGGCCGGACAGAGGCGCCGCTCCGCTCGTCAAGGCCACACCCGAGCGGAACAGCGTCCCGAGGGTCAGTTGACTCTCAATGTTCCAGCGGGCCGCGCGGCGATGCCCCGCCTCATCCATGTCGTCCGTAGCAGGCAGATCACCAAGGTCTTTGGCAGGTGTCCGGGCGTCGCACCATGGTAGGCTGCGCAATTCGCAAAGCAATTCATGCAGGTTAAAGCGGGTCGCCGGATCAATCTGCACGACGCAGTGCGGATTATCCAGATCGCTCAGGTGGCATTCTGCAATCAGCGACATCGCAAAGATCTCGGCCATTTCGGCGGCCAATTCCTGCGCCCCAAGGTCCGGCGCATCGGGCAACATCAAGGGCCTGACAAAAGCTTTGCCTGCGTCTTGAGAGCCATCAATCACACGCAGATTGCTGCGCGAAGGGGTCTGTTTGCGTATCATCACTGTCACCGGGTTGGCAGAGAATTGCGACTCTGCGAGGTTGACGAAAGGTTAACGTCACATTGCTTCCCTACCGTGATCGCTCCGTAAATCTGGCGTGAACGATGTGTAATTCTTGCGAATTCCTTTTGGTATGACGGGAAAAAGGGGCTTTTTTGCGTGAATTTTGCGTAAACAGTGGTGCTTTTCTTGACGGGCACCCCAGCGGCGGACTTACCTAGGCCACATAAATGCATGAATTTTCAGGAGGCGCCCCATGGGTTTGACTTGGACCGACAGTCAGGATGCGAGTTTTCAGGACGCTTACCTTGACTGGTCGTGGCTGCTGACGCGGCGGCGCGCCGCTCTGAACCCCGCCCAGCCCGACAAAGGCACGTTTTACGAACCGATCTTCGTGCGCCTTACCGGTCCCGCAGCGCGTGACGGCCTGATTGAGGCGCTCAATGACGGCAGCGGCGTCTTATTGATGGATGGCTATGAATATACAGAGCTGGTCGAGCGCGCGGGCAAGACCGATCCGTTGAAAGGTCTGCCGGATGAATATGCCCTTTATCGCCGTCTGGGAACCTCTGATGCGGATTTCGCCGATTTATTCCATGTGCTGGACTCAGGCGTTCCTGTCTCAATTGCGGATGTCGGCAGTGGCCCCGTGCAGGCCCGTTCCGCTCCCCCCAGCGGGAAACCCGGCGCGCCGATCATCGCGGTTGTGGACGACGGTATCGCCTTTCTCAACGGGCGGTTTCGCAGACAAGCCAAGGATGGCACGCAAACCAGCCGGTTTCACGCCGTTTGGGTGCAGGCCCTCGAACAATACAGTGGCGGTGGACAGGTTGTTCTGGGCGAGACCCTGAACAAGGATGAGATAACGGCGCTGTTGGGGCAGGACGAAACTGACGTCTATGCGAATTTGAACAATCGCCTTTTTGGCGTCGAGGCGCGGCAGGTCACCAATTTCAGCGCCTCGCATGGCACCAATGTGCTGGATCTGGCCGCCGGGGCGGACCCGAACGGCACGGACGAAGCGCGCGATTGGCCGCTGCTTGCGGTGCAACTGCCACCACAGGCGATCGAGGACACCTCGGGCACCCTGTTCGAAAGCTACATGATTCAAGCCGTTCGCTGGGTTCTTCGCAGCGCCCGGCAGGTTGACCCCACGGCGCCGGTGATCGTGAACCTGTCACTGGGCGTTCTGGCCGGCCCCAAGGATGGCACCCGGTTCGTTGAATACCAGATCGCCCGCGAAGCCTCGGAGTGGGAGCGCGTCACCGGGCAACCGGTTCGGGTTGTCTGGTCCTTTGGCAATAACTTCGAAACGCGATTGGTGGCGCAACTGCCCTACAAGGCTTCGGCCACGCGCAAACGGCCTGTCCGCAAGACGACATGGCGGGTGCAGCCCGGAGACCAGACGCCAAGCTACATGGAGGTGCGCGTGCCGCACGCGAACCTTGGAGATCTTCAGATTGCGCTGACTGCCCCGGATGGAACGGCCTCCGGCTTTCAGGACATCGCGCCCGGTCAATGGCGCACGCTTGAAAATGACGGCGCGGCCGTGGCCCGCATCTACCATGTGGCCCCGCGCGATTACGGGAATGGCGTGATCAGCCCGGCGCATTTCGTTCTGGCCCTCGCACTGACCGACGGGCGCAAGACGGGCGAGCCGGAAACGCCCTCGGGCGCATGGCAGGTCAAGTTGCAACACAGCGGCCCCGAGGCTTTGAATGTGGTCGCGCAAATTCAGCGCGACGATGGGCTGCGTGGATATCGCTCGCAAGCGCGCCAAAGCTATTTCGATGACGAATTTTCCCATGAATGGGATGACGAAACCATGTCCTACAGCGCCTATGGAAAAGGCTGCGCGATCACCCATGCCGGCAGCCACAGCGCCATGGTCACCGCGCCCGTCCGTCAGGTCTTTTCCGCGGGCGCTGCCCTGCGGCGCCCGGCGCCCGAACATTTCACTGTTGCCCGCTATTGCCCGGAAGGGGCGGATTGGTCCGTGCCGGGGCCAACAGCGTCGACAATCGCGGATGACAGTGTGTTCCATCGCGGCGTGTTGTCCAGCGGCACGTTCAGTGGCTCTACCCGCGCGCTGAGCGGCACCAGCGCGTCGGCGGCGCGACTGACGCGCGCCTTGGGGTTGTCGGCCAAACGGATTATTTCGAACGGCGGGCAAGGCCCGCGCACGGCCGACCTTGACCCCGCCAAATGTGATTTGTTTGCGGTCGCGACTGCGGACCAGCCGCGTCTGGGGGAATATGTCGTTGGGTTGAACTCTGGGCCGGGGCGCATCTGGGACGATGCAGAGGCCGCCCCGCCAGTCAGCTGACACGCCAAAGCCGAGGCCCTTTCGGCGCCTCGGCCCACTGGTTACCCATCATAACGGGGCCAAAGCCCCATTGAGCACCTACAAAACCTGATTACCACTCATCCTTGGCGGTCTGCCACATCTGGGCCAGCCAATAGGGAACTGCGCCGCTTGGCAGCGGGGCCGAAGACGTCTCAACAATCGAGGCGTCGTCGAGCGCAGAAGAAAACAGAGAAAGGTTAAAATCTCCCTTATAGCTCTCGCCATGGTAGAGGCGGGTGGTGGTTTGGCTTTCGCCATCCAGTTGGCGCACCAAGGCCTCGGCCACGGTCACCCCCAGAACGGCCCCCGCCATACTGTCTGTCGGAAAATGCACCCCGGCGACCGTGCGGTTCGTCGCGATACGCGCGGCCAGACGGTACAGATCGTTGCCTGCGGCGATTTCGGCCTTGGGATCAAAGGCGCGATTGTAAAAGAGCCGGGTCAGCAGGGTTGCCAGGGCAAAGGACTCGGTCGAATGCCCGGATGGCCATGACCCGTGCCCCGGTGTTTGGATGATCGGCTGCACCTTGTATGACATCGCGATTGGTCGGGCGACGTCAAACCCGAATTTCAGCGGCTGTTCTATCGACTGCATCAGGCGCAACACGGCGTAATGCAGCATCAGGGTCCATTTCGTCGCCTCGGGGGACATATGGCCAACCAGCCCGAAAAAGGACCGCAGGTTGCTGATCTGAACCTTGATCTCGCCCAGCCGATCAGGACGCAAGTCCGCAGCGGTGCGCAGGTAATGCAATTGGTGTTTGGCCAGAAACGCCTCTTCAGGTTTGTTCAGGGTCACGATGGTCTTGTCGTGGCAACTGACCGTTCCGGTAGTGTTGGCATCCTTTGAGTCATTCAGCGTGACGCCGAACATCCCACCAATCGCCTGATCCAGCACCTTGACCTTGGGTTTGCTGCCCAAAGTCTGAAACGTCGCCCAGCTGTCGCGCCCGATGCTGGCCGGTGTCCGATCCGCGCTGCCGTCCCAATAGCCGACCGTGCCATCCCGGGCCGATCCTAGCGCCGCGCTGGGGGCACCGCCGCCCCGGCCCCCGCTGCCATCGTACCCGTCGTAGCCATCATATCCGTCATACCCGTCGTAGCCATCGTACCCGTCATACCCATCATATCCATAGCGCGGCATAATCTGTCCTCTGAAATAATTTCGTTAACTTTTGTCTAAAGATTAACGCGCGTCAAAGCCCGATCACGCTGTGGACAAAAGATTAACGAAGAATTCACGGCAGTTGCCGGGCAAGTTGACCGGTGATAGCCTCTACGTAACGTCAATTGTGATTGGAACCATGCCGCGCCTTCCCCCCCTTGTTTCCATCTCTGTGTTTGGCCCGTTCCAGATGATCGGCGCCGAAGGGGAGGTCTTGACCCCGAAAGGTGCCAAGAATCAGGCGCTTGTCGCGCTGCTGGCGATGAGTCCCGGCATGTCGCGCTCGCGCCGCTGGATCGAGGACAAGCTGTGGTCGACCTTTGGCGCGGAACAAGCCAGCGCCAACCTGCGCCAAGCGCTCAGCAAACTGCGTACCGCATTGGGCAACCATAGCGACGTCCTGCAAGCCGATCGCACGACTGTTTCGCTTCGAACAAGCGCCGTTTCGGTGGATATGCTGGACGAAGTTCTGCCTGTCGACGAGCGGGTCGAACTGCTACAGGGCATGGATGTGCGTGACCCCGAGTTCGAGGAATGGCTGCGCATGGAACGCGCCGAACTCGACACCCGGCTCAGCCGAGCAAAACCAATGCCCGCGACCGGAATCTTGATCAACTGCCAGTCGATCTCGGACGGGTCGGAACGTGAAAAGATCATGGGCGAGGTTCTGGCCAACCAAGTCGGCGAAAGCATCGCCGAGCAAATTCGCGCCTGGCGTCAGGCGCAAAACCTGCCCGAGCAGTCCGATCAGATGCCCGCCGCAGATGTGGCCGTGACGGCGCAGCTGGTCACGGACGAATCCGGCCATTCGATTTTTGTCAAGGCGGTGCACCAGTCTAGCGGGCGCATCCTGTATTCCAAGCTTCAGCACGTCGACCGGTTGAACGACATCCTTGAAACCCACGAAACCATCGGCAAGACCATCTTTGAAGCCGCCGACCAGATCA
Source organism: Pacificoceanicola algae (assembly GCF_049341065.1). NCBI lineage: Bacteria > Pseudomonadati > Pseudomonadota > Alphaproteobacteria > Rhodobacterales > Roseobacteraceae > Pacificoceanicola > Pacificoceanicola algae. Next base: position 186,370 of record NZ_JBMPIX010000007.1, read on the forward strand.
TCGGAAAATTGCCGCAGGTTCTGGAGACGACGCGCCCGGAAACCCGAGCCACTGCGCTGTCGCGGTTGGCGCTTTATCGGATGTTCAGCTTTGAACGCAGCGCCCTGCGCGAGGCATATGGCCTGATGAAACAGGCCTATGACCATGACCAGAACGGCATCTATCTTGCCTGGACCGCGTTGATCCGCACCATTCAGATCGTTGAACTTGCCGAAAGCGACCCCGAAGCCCTGCGTGAAGAGGCGGTCGATCTGCATTACAAGGCGCTGGAAATGGGCACCGACAACGCGCTGATCCAAGCGCTTGCCGGAAAGATCCGAGGCACGGCCTTGCGCGACGGTGCCGGCTTTTTCGAACTGGCCCAAAGGGCGGTCGAACGCAACCCGGCCAATGCCATCGCATGGAATTCCATGGCCGAGGCGCATTTGTTCGCGGGCAACCACGAGGCGGCTCTGGCGGCCTCGCAACGGGCCAGCTTTATCGCCTCAACCTCGCCCTTCAAACATTGGTGGGACACCGGGCGCTGCCTGATCGCCATCGCCTGCAACAAACCAGAGGTCGCGATCGAGGCCGGTGAGGCCGCGACCCGCTCGGCCCCGCTGTCGCGGCCCGCGCATCGCCAGCTTCTGGCGCTTTACGCATTGCAAGGTGATCTGGCCAAGGCGCAGGCCGTCGCCGACAAACTGACCAAGATCGAGCCCGGTTTCTCGCTTGATCGACTGGTCAACGATGGCAGCTATCCGGTCACCACCCTGCGCAATAACGGTATGCTAGAGCCGATCCGGGCCCTGCTTTAGGTGCCCTACCCCAGCCGTCGCAACAGTTCTTTCGACGGTTTGCCTGTGACGGGCAGCCCCTGAGATTGCTGGAAGGCGCGAATGGCGGCCTCGGTCTTTTTGCCAAAGACGCCGTCGGCTGTGCCCGCATCAAACCCGCGCTGGGTCAATCCGCGTTGCAGCGCCTTGCGGTCCTCCAGCGTCAGCCCGAATTCGTCGGCGCCAAACCCGCGCGTCAGCGGCCCGCCGCCGTTCAGACGATCCGCGAGATAGCCAACCCCCAGCCCGTAATTCTCGGAGGGATTGTAGCGCAGGATCATGTTGAAGTTGTGGTATACAAGGAAGGTTGGCCGCCCCAGCCCCATCGGCGCCAGCAGGGCCGCCGTGCCATGATCGGGCAAGGCGCCGCGTTTGGCCGCGCGCACCCCGAGATCGCGCCAAGCCGCCACGCTGCGCCGATTGCCGCGCCCTGTCGGGCCGGAATATCCCTCGGGCACGATCACTTCCAGCCCCCAAGTCTGCCCGCGTCGCCAGCCAGCCTTGGACAAAAAGCGCGCCGTGGTGGCAAGCGCGTCGGTGGGATCATCCGTCCAGATATCGCGCTTGCCGTCGCCGTTGAAATCCACCGCGTTGGCCTGATAGGCGTTCGGGATCAGTTGGGTGTGGCCCATCGCGCCCGCCCAACTGCCGACCAACTGGCTGGGTTTGGCATCCCCGGTTTGCACGATCCGCAGGGCATCCATCAGGTTGGATTCAAAGAACTTTCCACGCCGCCCCTCCCAAGCCAGCGTCGAGGTCGCCGAGATCACCGGGATCGCCCCGCGCTTGGTGCCAAAGTAGCTTTCCAAGCCCCAAATCGCTGCAAGGATATGCGGCGGCACACCATAACGCCCCTCGATCTGGCTCAGTACGCCGCGCTGGCGGGCATAGAGAGGGCGTCCAAAACGCACCTTTTCATCGGGCGCGACAATGGCGAGATAATCCTCAAGCGAGCGTTTGAATTCGGTCTGATTGCGATCCCGCTCAATCACGCCGGGCAGATAACCTTGGCCGCGAAAAGCGGCGGAAAGCGTATTGGCACTAATGCCCTGCGCCATGGCCCGTGCCTTGAAGGCTGCAACCCACGCGTCATACGAGGCATTGGGCTGCGGGCGAAGCCCCGGATCAGTCGCGGGATCAGGACGCGCGACCGCCGGCGCCCCAGAAATCCCCGCACCGCCGCAGCCCGAAAGAGCCAGCGCCGCAATGCTGAATGAGAAGGTCCGTCTATCCATCGTCATTGCCTGTACCCTGCACAAATTTTTCTTTTCTCGACCGTAGCGCGAAATGTGCCCGCTTGATAGCAGTCACCGCTGTTTCGGCAAGGATCGGCGCACACAACCCAAGGTAGTTGACAGCCTCTCGATCCCCTCCCAAAATATCATTGGGAGGTGGCGATGATCCTTCGTAAACTGATCCTTATCGTGCTGGCTTTCGCCCTTCTGGGGCTGGCTGGAACTTTGGTTTGGGAGTGGCTCAGCAGCGGCCCCCGCCCGGATGATAGCGCGCGCGTCCTGTCGACCTTTTTCTTTACGGCGGTTCTGGCGCTTTTGGCGGGATTGGCCCTTTTGCTTGCGCTGCGCGGCCCCGGTGAAGACGGCGCGCTCCCCTCCGAAGGTGAGCAACCCCAACAGTGACAGGCTTCGGGTTCGGCCCGACTTGTCCCAGCGACAAATTCCGGGTTCAGTGGGCGGGTAGACTCCTAGCCTTCTGGAAATCGCTAACATGGCCGAAACCGTTCTGACCAACGCCCGGATCGTTCTGCCCGATGAAATCATTCACGGCGGTCTGTGCATGCGCGACGGCCGGATCGCCGATCTGTCGTCCGGTCCGGGCGCGACGGGCATCGATTGCGACGGCGATCTGCTGATCCCCGGCCTGATCGAGCTGCACACAGACAACCTTGAACGTCACATCCAGCCGCGTCCGCGAGTCGACTGGCCCCATGCGCCCGCGATCCTTGCGCATGACGGCGAATTGGCCTCGGTCGGGATCACCACGGTTTTCGATGCCATGCGCGTCGGATCGATCCCGAACGGGCAAGGGCGATACCTGCGCTATGCCCGGCAACTGGCGACCGAACTGTGGGAGCTGCGCGCCGCGGGCGCCCTGCGGATCAACCACTATCTGCATCTGCGGGCCGAGGTCTGCTCGGCCACTTTGACCGATGAGCTGGCCGAATTCAGCCCGAAAGATCGCGTCGGCATCGTCAGCCTGATGGACCACACGCCCGGCCAGCGCCAGTTCCGCGATCTGGACAAGTACAAGGCCTACGTCAAAGGCAAACGCGATCTGACCGATGAACAACTGCGCCTGCATATGGCCCAGCTCTACGAATTGCGCAGCGCCCATGGCGACGCCCATGAACGCGCCGCCGTCGCCGAAGCGGCCCGTCTGGGCGCAACGCTGGCCAGCCACGACGACACCACCAAAGACCATGTCGCCACCAGCGCCGGACATGGCATCAAGCTGGCCGAATTCCCCACCACGCTCGAGGCCGCCCGCGCCTGCCACGCAAACGGCATACGGGTGATCATGGGCGGGCCGAACCTCGTGCGCGGCGGCTCTCACTCGGGCAATGTCGCCGCCGAGGAACTGGCGCGGTTGGGCCTGCTTGATATCCTGTCATCCGACTATGTGCCGTCCTCGCTGCTGACGGGCGCATTTCGGCTGGCCACGATTTGGCAGGATCTGCCGCGCGCCATCGCCTGCGTCACCGCAACACCTGCCGAGGCGGCAGGACTTGCGGATCGCGGCAGCATCGCGCCGGGCAAGCAAGCTGATCTGGTCCGGGTGTCGATGCTGGGCGACACGCCGGTGATCCGTACCGTCTGGAACCGGGGCCGGCAGGTGGCCTGAGCGCGGCACGCTTTGCTTTGCGGACATGCTGTGCCACTTTCGCAGAAACAAGGGGACGGGCATGTCATTCATTCTTGCAATCGATAGCGGGCTGACCGTGACCAAGGCCGTGGTCTTTGATCTGGACGGCATGCAAAAAGGTGTGGCGCGCCGGACTATCGCGCAGCTCATGCCCCGGTCGCGGCATGTTGAGCGCGACATGACCCAGCTTTGGCACCAGACCGCCGAGGCCATCGGCGAGGCGCTATCGCTCAGCGGTGCCCACCCACGCGATATTCTTGCGGTTGCGGCGACAGCGCATGGTGACGGGCTGTATCTGCTGGACAAGGATCGCGCGCCTTTGGGGCCGGGCATCCTGTCATTGGACAGCCGCGCCACGGCCGAGGTGGACCGCTGGGCGGCTGAGGGCGTTGATATGGCCAGCCTCGCTTTGACCGGCCAGGCGCCGCATGTCTCGGCGCCCTCGGCGCTGCTGGCATGGATCAAGGCCAATGAACCAGAGCGCTACGCCCGGATCGGCCATGGGATCGCCTGCAAGGACTGGCTGCGGTATTGTCTGACCGGCGAAGTCGGCACCGACCGAACCGAGGCAAGCACCTCATTCACCGATGTGCAGACCCAAGCCTATTCCCCAGAAGCCCTTGATCTGTTCGGCCTGAACGTTTTGCACGCCGCCCTGCCCCCGATCAGCCATTCCGCCGAGATTGTCGGACAGGTGACCACCGAAGCCGCCGCGCTGACGGGCCTGATCCAAGGCACGCCCGTCGCCGCCGGATTACACGACGTCACGGCCTCGGTTCTGGGGATCGGGGCGCATAAGACCGGCGTTGTGGGCATTGTCGCCGGGACCTATTCGATCAACGAAAGCCTGTCGCTGGCACCGCAAACCGATGCGCGCTGGTTCTGCCGCAGCGGCATCGCCCCCGGGACATGGAACAACATGTCGATTTCGCCCGCGTCGACCACCAATTACGACTGGTTCATCGATACCTTTTGCGCCGCGGAAAAAGCACAGGCCGAAGCCGCAGGCGACAGCATTCACGCCCGCCTTTCACCCGAGATCGACGCCGCGCTCGCCCGTCCATCCTCGGTGCTTTATCATCCCTATCTCTTTGGCTCACCCATGGGGGCGTTGCCCAGCGCGGGCTTTCTGGGCCTGCGGGGTTGGCACGGACGCGGCGATGTTCTGGCCGCGCTGCTGGAAGGCGTGGTTTTTAATCATCGCGATCATGTCGATGCCCTGCGTGGCAGCTTTGCCGCGTCCGAGGCGCGGCTGACCGGCGGGGCCTCGCGCAATCCCACCGTGGCGCGGCTGTTTGCCGATGTGCTGGGCCTGCCCGTCACCGTCACGCAAACCGACGAGGCCGCCGCATGGGGCGCGGCGCTGTGCGCGGGGGCGGCGGTCGGCGCTTTTGAGCGGTTCGACGCGGACCCGCGCGATCTTGCGGCAAGCAGCACCACCTATCAGCCCCAGCCCGACCGCCATGCGCATTACGAAACCCGTTATCGGATCTACCGAGAGGTTGCACAGGACATGGCGGAAAACTGGCGCCGGCTGGAACACCTCAGCCAGGAGCCGCGCGGATGAGCGATGTCCAAGATTACGACGTCGTCATCATCGGTGCGGGCATCAATGGCGCGGGCCTCTTCCGCGATCTTTGCGAACAGGGGCTACGCTGCCTGATCATCGACAAAGGGGATTTCGGCTCGGGCACCAGTGCGGCGCCCTCCCGATTGATCCACGGCGGGCTGAAGTATCTTGAAACCGGGGAATTCGGTCTGGTTGCGCAAAGTACGCTGGAGCGAAACCTGCTGCTGCGTAACGCACCGCATCTGGTGCACCCCCTGCCCACCGTTATCCCGATCTACAGCTGGACCAAGGGGATATGGGCCGCCCTGCGCACGTTTTTCGGCTCGACCACCGCGCCCCGGTCGCGCGGGGCAGTGCTGATCAAGATCGGGCTGCGGATGTATGATTTCTACGGGTCGCGCTCCCGGGTGATGCCGCGTCACAAGATGATCACCCGCGCCCGCGCCCTACGCGACATCCCGGCCCTGACGCCGCGCATCAAGGCCGTGGGTACCTACTACGACGCCGCCATAACCGGGGCCGAGCGTCTGGTGCTGGAACTGGTTCAGGATGGCTTGACCGCACGCCCCGGATCGAAGGCGCTGAATTGGGCGGACCTGCAAAGCTGTCACCAAGGCGTGCTGACGATCACCGCAAGCGACGGCAGCACCCTGCGCGCCCGCCCCCGGATCGTCGTCAACGCGGCAGGCCCGTGGATTGACAGCGTCAATGCGCTGCTGGGCGAACCGACCAAGCTGATCGGCGGCACAAAGGGCTCTCACATCCTGATCGATCACCCGGAACTGCTGCGCCAACTGGACGGGCGGATGATCTATTTCGAGGGCGACGACGGCCGTATCCTGCTGGTCTATCCCTATCTCGGCAAGGCGATGGTCGGCTCGACCGATATCCCGGCCCAGGATCCGGATACTGTCCTGTGCGACGACGACGAGATCGCCTATTTCATGCAAAGCCTCCGAGATCTCTTGCCGGGGCTGAGCTTTTCGACCGATCAGATCGTTTACACGTACGCGGGCATCCGCCCCCTGCCCAATTCCCAAGGCGTCGATCCGGGGCTGATCAGCCGTGATCATTCGACCCCGGAACTGCCCACCACCACGACGCGCCCATTTCCGGTGCTGTCGCTGGTCGGAGGCAAATGGACCACGTTTCGCGGCTTCGCCGAAGAGGTTGCTGACGGCCTTTTGCAGCGACTGGGAAAACCACGCAAGGTCTCGACCCGGGACTTGCCGATTGGCGGCGGCAAGGGCATACCGCACGCCCATGCGCGTCAGGCGTGGATCACAGACACAGGTGCGCCAGAGCGGGCCAAGGTGCTGCTGGCCCGCTATGGCACGACCGCCCGGCAGATCATTGCGCAGGAGGGACCCAAGCCCGTCCTCGTGACCGGAACGCAAGACACCAGCCGGGCCGAGATCGACTGGATCGCCCGAAACGAAATGGTGGTGCATCTTGAGGATATCGTGTTGCGCCGCACGCAACTGGCCCTGACCGGGCAGATCACTCGCGCGGGACTGGACGACATTTGCGCGGTTGCAGCGGCAGCCTTGGGCTGGGACGCTCAGCGCATCGCCGAGGAAGTTCAGCGCGCGGCAAAATTGCTGGCCGCGCGCCATGGGGTAAAGCTTTAACACTCAGCCCTTGTTGTACTTGGCATCAACCTGGTTGATTGCTTCGACGTTTCCAGCCGAGCGGCCCTCCGGATCGAACGAGGATGTCAGAAAAGCCTCGGCGATGTCCTTGGCCAATTCCGTCCCGATCACCCGCGCACCCATGGTGATGATCTGCGCGTTGTTCGATGTCGCGGCCTTACCCGCCGAATAGGTGTCGTGGCACTGCGCGGCGCGGATGCCCGGCACCTTGTTAGCGGACAGGCACACGCCGATGCCCGTGCCGCAGACCAGAATGGCGCGATCATAGGTCCCGTCCAATACCGCGTTGGCCACCCGGTCGCTCAGGTTGGCGTAGAAGGCGTCCGGGCCTGCCTCGGTCCGCGAGATTTCAGACACGTCGTAGTTGGCCGAAAGATGCTCGGCCAGAGTTTTGGCAAGACCTTCGCCCGCGCTGTCGCCCGCAATTGCGATTTTCATAATCTATCCTTTCACAGATCAGATGGCAGAGGCGCATTTGCTCAGGATGTCGAGATAACCCTCGACGTTCCAGGCGCTGCGCCCAATGAACAGCCCGTCAATATGCGGGCATTGGATAAGCTCTTTACAGTTGCCCGGATTGACCGAGCCGCCATAAAGGCAAGGGATGCGGCGGCTTAGAACCTTCTCGGCCACGGCAATGATCTCGGCCTGCCGCGCGTCGGCATACTCGGACGTGGCCGGGATACCGCCTTCGCCGATGGCCCAGACAGGTTCATAGGCCAGCAGGATCGGCGCGGTTTTCTGATCGCCGGACAGCTTGCCCAAGGCGCCGCGCACCTGCGCCTCCAGCACCTCTTGGGCGCGGCCCGCTTCGCGTTCGGGCAGGGTTTCCCCGATGCAGATCAGCGGGATCAACCCGTGGCGCACGGCGGCCTCGGTTTTCAGGCCAACTGTTTCGTCGGTTTCGCCAAAATGTTCCCGGCGCTCAGAATGGCCCAGCTCGACGACATCAAGCCCGCAGTCTTTCAACATCAGCGGCGAGACTTCGCCCGTCCAGGCGCCCCGATCAGCCCAGTGCATGTTCTGCGCCCCCACCTTGACCGAGGTATCGGCCAGGATCTGCGCCACCTCGCGCACGGCCGTGAAAGGCGGGATGACAAAGCGTTGGAAACGCGGATCGCGCGCGTCGTCCGCCTTGGCCAATGCGGAGGCAAAATCCTGCGCCTCGGCCAGTGTCTTGTTCATCTTCCAACTTGTGCCGATCCAGAAATTCGGGTCACTCATGCGGCGCTCTCTTTGCTGTTTGCGAAGGTCAAGGGCAGCCCCGCGCCTTGCAGCGCGGCCATGGCCTGCGCCTCGGGGGGCTGATCGGTGATGATGTGGTCGAACTCGCTCAGACCTGCGAGGCGGTACAGGGCGGTTTGCCCAAAGCGGCTGTGATTGACCAACAGGCAGGTCTGTGACGCGGCAGCCATCATCGCGCGCTTGGTGCCGACAACGCTGTCATCCATGTGGAACACCTCCAGACCCGAAACGGCAGGCGACGAGATAAAGGCGATGTCGGCGCGCAGATTGGCCAGAGCATCTTCGGTCAGTTTGCCGAAAAAGGCGTTGAACTTGGACGAATAGACGCCGCCCAGGGCGATCAGCGTGATGCCCGCCTCTCCCTTCAGGGTGTCCATCACGGCGGCATTGTTGGTGATCACGGTCAGCGGGCGCTTGGCCCCGAGTTGCGCGCCAAGCACCGCCGCCATCGAGCCGTCGTTGATCATCACCGTCATGCCCGGTTCGATAAGATCAAGGGCGGAGCGCGCCATAGCCGCCTTGGCGGCCCCGCCCTGCCGTTCACGAAAGCGAAACTCGCTTTCGAAACGGGTTCCGGATTCGATCGTCGCCCCGCCGCGGATCTTGCGCAGAAGGCCAGCGGTCTCAAGTTCGTCCAGATCGCGGTGAATGGTCATTTTCGACACGGCAAAGCGCCGCGCCAGATCATCCAGATCAACCGCCCCCTCGGCCACGAGGATGTCCATGATGGCCTGTCGCCGTTCGTCACGTTTCAAAGTGAAATCCTCCGAAGCGCAACATCACACATAACAAAAATATCGTCAATTGTGTTATTTTGTGATTTTTCTTGTGATATACCATTGATTGCGCTATCACACCCCAGCAACGCACATGGGAGAGCGCACATGAAGTTCTTTGTAGACACCGCAATCATCGCCGACATCAAAGAGCTGAACGATTACGGCTTGCTCGATGGAGTGACGACCAACCCTTCGCTGATCGCCAAATCAGGCCGCGATTTCAAAGAGGTGATCGCCGAGATTTGCGAACTGGTCAGCGGTCCGGTATCCGCCGAGGTCGCCTCGATGGCGTATGACGGCATGGTTGCCGAGGGCGAACATCTGGCCAAAATCGCAGACAACGTTGTGATCAAACTGCCGCTGACCTTGGACGGGTTGAAGGCCTGCCGGTATTTCACAAACAAGGGCATCAAGACCAATGTGACCCTGTGCTTTGCCGCCAATCAGGCACTGCTGGCCGCCAAGGCCGGGGCGACCTACATCAGTCCTTTCATCGGGCGACTGGACGATCTGAACATCGACGGGATGGAGCTGATCGGGGACATCCGCGCGATCTATGACAATTACGGGTTTGAAACCCAGATCCTTGCCGCCTCGGTGAGGACAGCCAACCACGTCAAGGACGCGGCGCTTGCCGGGGCTGATGTGGCGACGATCCCGCCGGGGGTGATCAAGGGGCTGGCAACGCATGTGCTGACCGACAAGGGGCTTGACCAGTTCACCAAGGATTGGGCCGCCACGGGTCAGTCGATCCTCTGACGTCGCAGCTCCGGTCTTGCGCAAGGTTAATGCATGGGCTCGACGTAAGTGACCATATGGCAAAGGCGGCCTGCCGCAGCCCCCAAGGCACCAGAGCGATGCGATGCTCAGGAAATTCGGCGGGCCGTCCGATCATTTGGGAGCCCTAACATGAACCACAGATTTACAGCCGCGCTTGCCGCGGCCAGCTTGTTGCTGGTTCCGGCCTGTGAAAACCTCACCCCTGAACAGCGCACTGTTGTCGGTGTGACCGCCGGTGCCGCAGCGGGCCTGATCACGGCCGACGTTCTGGAAGCTGACCGCAACTGGACTTTGATCGCGGCCCTTGCAGGTGCCGCTGCCGGAACGATCGTGGCGCAGAATTCGGCCACTGACCGCTGCGCCTATGCGCGCGGGGACGGCACCTATTACACGGCGCCCTGCCCGTAACGATCAATCAGTCAGGCAGCAGCGCGCGCGCCGTGCGCTCATCGGTGATCAGCCCCGACAGGCGGCCACTGTTGAGCACGGCGCGCAACGCTTCGAGCTTTTCCGGGCCGCCCGCAAGGGCGATGATCCGGTCCTGCCGCGTCTCATCTAGCGATACGGCCAGTGTACGATCGGTCAGGGGTGTTTCCAGCGCCCGGCCATCGCGGTCAAAGAAATGCCCCAGCATTTCGCCAACGCCGCCCGCCTTGGAAATCGCCGCGATTTCCGACTGTTCGATCATGCCAGAGGTCACAAGTTGGGTTTCCGTTTCCACCGTGCCGATCCCGACGATCTTGAGTGGCGCGGTCTCGGCCAACTGGAACACCTCGGCGACACCGCGCTGCGACAGCAAAACCTCGCGGTCCTCGCGGGTATTGGCAAAAAAGGGCACGGGCATGACATAAGCCTGCGCACCGGTCTTTTCGGCCAACATGTGCATCACGTCATGTGGGTTGGCGGCATAATTCCGGGTCAGCCCGCCCAACAACGAAACAAAGCGCAGCCCTTCCGTGGCAAAGCGCGGCATGGCGCGCACCGCCTGCGCGAGCGTCCGGCCATGGCCGATGCCGATGGTCAGCTCTTCACCGCTTTCCAGCCAACGGCGCAGCCGCGCGCCACCGGCAAGACCAAGCGTGCGCAGCGGCAGCCCATCTTCGTCAAGATCCGGAGCGACCTCGCAAGTCTCAAGGCCAAAGCGATCGCAGAGTGCCTGCTCGAGTTCGATACATTCGGTGATTTCGCCTTCGATGCTGACCTTCACGGCACCTTCGGCGACAGCGCGGGCGATCAGGCGATGCGCCTTGACCGAGGGCACGCCGAGCCGCTTGGCCACCTTGGCCTGCGTCAACCCGCCAACATAGTGCAGCCAAGCCGCGCGGATCGCGAGCGAATGTTCGGCGTCCGTCTGAGAGCGATCCTTGGCCATATTCCCCTCCCTGCCCCGCGCGTCAGCGGGCCTGTTCCATAATTTGAGCAAGATCGGCTTCGGTCAACGACACCGGATTGGCTCTCATTGACGAAGACGTTGCCGCGTCCTTGGCGGCCTGCGCGCGGTGATCGGCAGTTACACCCTGCGCGTCCAACCCTAAAAGACCTTGATCGCGGGACCAGGCGGCGAGCGCAGCGAAGGCGTCCGCTTCGGTGCTGCCGAGCGCATCGGCAATCCAATTGCGGATTTCGCCAATGCGATGCGCCGCCTCGTTGTCAGACAGGCGCGCAGCATTGGCGGCCAGCCCAAAGGGCAAAAGCGCTCCGCAGATAGCGCCATGCGCGGCGCTTGAAAGCCCGCCCAGCGGCCCTGCAAGCCCGTGGATCACGCCCAGACCGGCATTGGCAAGCGCCAGACCTCCGCTGAGGCTTGCCCAAGACATTTCGTCCCGCGCGTCGCGATCTTCGCCGTTCATCAAAGCGACAAGCGCCCGCAGACCGCGCGGGATGGCATCACGGCACAACGCATCGGTCATCGGGTTGGCGCGCGTACAGATATAGGGTTCGATCACTTGCGTTATGGCATCCAACCCCGAGGCCAGAGTGACCGCGCGCGGGCAACCATCCGTCAGCGCAGGATCGACAATCGCGAGGCGCGGCAGCATGGCCGGATCGCGCAGCGACACCTTGCGTGCAGCATCAGGTACAGCGATCACCGCGTTGCGCGTCACCTCCGCTCCGGTGCCCGAAGTTGTCGGAAGCGCCGCGAAAGGCAGCGGGGCCTGCCCCAGCGGCAGGCCCTTGCCCACCACTTCAAGATGGTCGGACATGGGACGCATGGTGGGTGTCAGGGCAGCAATCGCCTTGCCCGCGTCAATTACCGCGCCGCCGCCGAGGGCAATCACCGACGCCACCTTTGCCGCCCGCGCGGCCCGAACGCCCGCCTCGACCAGCGCAACATCGGGCTCACCCTGCACCGCGAATTTGGTGACCTGCACATCCTGATCCTCAAGTGCCTGCGCCAGCCAGTCACTGCGGGAGGGCGTGCCCCCGATGACCAACAATGCGCTGGCCCCGAGGGCGGCAAGATCAGGCACCGCACGCGCGCTTTCGCCCCGGCCAAACCGGATTTCGGTTGCGGTGGCAAAGCGAAAGGCGCGCGGCGATGTCATTTACACCTCGATCCCGGCGACCATGAGAACCGCATCCGCGGCCTCTTCGCCCTTTTTGACAAAGTGATCGCGGAAGAACCCGATGTGCTCCTCCGTCGGCTGAAAGTGATGCGGCGTCAGCGAGACCGAGTAGGTCGGCACACCAGTTTCCAGTTGCGCCTGCATCAACCCGTCGACCACCGCGGCCGCAACGAAATCGTGGCGGTAGATGCCGCCATCGACCACCAAGGCCGCGCAGACCACGGCGTCATACTTGCTGCTTTGCCCCAGCTTCTTGGCAAGCAGCGGCATTTCAAAGGCGCCGGGCACGTCAAACGCCGTGACCTCATGCGCCTTGCCCGAGGTCGCCATGCGGGCCTCAAAGCCCACAAGCGCCTGATCGACGATTTCGGAATGCCAACGTGCCTTGATAAAGGCGATTTTCAGTTTCTTAGTCATGGAACCATCCTTGAGCTTCAACAAATGGTCCCAAGGCGTCTCCAGCCGCGCGCGCCAAAAGGCCCGTCGGTTGGTTCTCTTCCATCCGGACTTTAACCGTCGGCCCCGGAATTTCACCGGTGTCTGCTGACCCATCCCGAAGGATGGCGCTCGCGGGCTATAACCGCCGGTAGGGAATTTCACCCCGCCCTGAGAACGCCGGCAGGTTTGGCCAGAGCCGCCGGAAAAGGCAAGAGAGGCAGGCGATTTTTTCGCAAAAGCCGCCAATAAAACGCTGCGGCCCGGAGCGACCCCGGGACCCTGCGTGCCAATTTCGCCTACCTCAAACACGCAGATCCTGAACGCCGCTGTCGATATGCGGCGCCCAGAAGGCGACGCTTTCGGCGATCTGGGCAATGACCTGACGGTCGTTTGGTTCGCGCTCCTTGAAGGACAGCTCAAGGCAGATTTCGTTGTCCTTTGCTCCGCCCTCGGCCAAAGCCCTGAGCAGCGGTTCCGGCTGGATCGCGCCCTTGGCGTTGAATTCAGCGGTAAAGGGGCGATGGCCGCTTTTATCCATCATGGATTGCTTGATGTGGATGATCGGGCTGACTTTTGGCACCGCCCGCGCCCAGGCATAGGGATCGGTGTCATCGGGGTTTGGGCTGGTGACATCGCCATGGTCGATATCGGCCATCATCCACATCGGCACAGCCATCCCCGCCGCTGTCAGGCGGTCCTGAAGCGCCAAACATTCCGCGATCGTTTCGCCAAATTCGCGGCCCACGCTCATCGGCTCCCAATAGACATAGGACAGCCCAGCCGCCTTGGCGTGCTCGGCCACTTCGGCCCAGCAGTCGATGGCGATCTGGATCAGTTCTTCGCGGCGCGCCCGGTCGTCGTAATCGCGGTAGGTGAAGATCGCGAACTGCGTGCCCACAGACGCGCCGCCAAGATCCCCGATGATGTCGGCAAAGCCCTTGAACCAATCCACGTAGTAGCGCCGCACATCGCGGTCGGGATGGCCAAAGTGGTTGAGCCGCCCATACGGCCCTGTCATGCCGCTGGTCACCCGGACACCGGTGCGCTGGCAAGCGCGATCCATCTCGCGCGTCAACCGCCGGATCACCGGTGCGGGCCAACTGGGGTTGATGAATTCGTGGGTCAATTGCAGATCGCGCAGGCGCAACTCGCGCGCGGTCGTTTCGATCAGGTCCGCCGGGTCGGCGAAGCGGTTGACCAAAGGGTTGGTGTTCAGGGACAGCGTCAGCGCCATTTACGCGGCCTCCGCATAGGCTTGGAACCATTCCGCAAAAGCCGCCTGTTCCGCCGGGCTGAGATGCAGGCGATGCTTGGTGCGGCGCCACAGGATATCCTCGGCGGTCTGCGCCCATTCGGTCTGCACCAGATACAACACTTCGGCCTCATACAGATCGCCACCAAAGTGTCGCCCCAGCCCCTCAAGCGAGGTGGCCTCACCGACAATCTGCGCAATCCGCGCGCCGTAAAGCCGCCCGTAATGCCGCCGCAGGCTGCGCGGCATCCAAGGGTAATCGGCCTTCATCTTGCCGCGAAACGCCTCGTAATCGGCGTTGTCCATGTCGCCACCGGGCAAAGGCGCGCTTTCGGTCCAGTCCTTGCCCATCTTCGGGAAGAACTGTTCAATCTTGTGCATCCCGCGCTCGGCCAATTCGCGGAACGTGGTGATCTTGCCGCCAAAGATGTTCAGCATCGGCGCACCGCCGGCTTCGTCCAGATCGAACACGTAATCGCGCGTCACCGCCGAGGGATTTCCCTTGCCGTCATCGAACAACGGGCGCACTCCGGAAAAGCTGGTCTCCACGTCGTCACGGGTCAGCTCTTCCTTGAAGTAGCGGTTCACCGCGTCCAGCAAGTACTGGATTTCGGACTCGTCCGCCGTGACATCCTCGGCGCGGCCTTCATACGCGATGTCTGTTGTGCCGATCAGCGCCTTGTCGCGTTCGTAGGGGTTGATGAAGATCACGCGTTTGTCGTGGTTCTGCACCAGATAGGCGTTCTCGCCTTTCCAGAATTTTGGCACGATGATGTGTGATCCCTTGACCAGCCGCACATTGCGGGAAGAATTCGCGCCCGCAACCCGCGTCAAGACATCCGTCACCCAAGGGCCAGCGGCATTGACCAGAACCTTGGCCTCGAACTCCTTGCTTTCTCCGGTCATGCGATTGGTCGTGGTCACCCGCCAAGCACCGTTCTCGCGCCGGGCCGAGGTGCAGGGGCTGCGGGTCAGCACAACCGCCCCGCGTTCAGCTGCATCGACGGCGTTCAGCACCACAAGCCGGGCATCGTCGACCCAACAATCAGAGTATTCAAAGCCTCGCGTATACTGATCTTTGATCGGAGCGCCTTCGGGATCGCGCAGCAAGTTCAGCGTGCGCGTCCCAGGCAGTTTCTTGCGCCCGCCGAGATGATCGTACAGGAACAGCCCCAGCCGGACGAGCCACGCCGGGCGATCCTGTGGGCTGTGCGGCAGCACAAAGCGCATCGGCCAGATGATATGCGGGGCGTTGTTCATCAACACTTCGCGTTCGATCAGCGCTTCGCGCACCAGCCGGAATTCGTAATACTCCAGATAACGCAACCCGCCATGGACCAACTTGCCCGAGCGGGACGAAGTGCCCTCGGCCAGATCGTCCTTTTCGCACAGGACAACCGACAGGCCGCGCCCCGCCGCATCCCGCGCGATCCCTGCACCATTGATGCCGCCACCGATTACGAAAAGATCGACCTTGGGAATATCAGTCATGTCTTGGCTCCCTGAGTTGCGCGGTGCCGGGCAAGGGTGCCCCAGACCGGGACAAGTCCGCTCCGCGCCGCGCGATAAGAGGTGAAAAGGCTGTCATAGACCTGCGCAAGGCCCGGATCAGGCGCCTCGGGCCGCCCCAAAAGCGGCGTCGTCCAGTCCGTGATACAGGTGTTCATGTCGGGATAGGCGCCGATGGCGACCGCCGTCATCATGGCGCAGCCCGCCGCGCCAGCCTCGTCGCGGGCCGATACCCGCACAGGGGTGTTCAAAGACGCCGCCAACACCTGGCGTAGCGCGGGCGAACGTGCCGCGCCGCCGGTCAGGCGCAATTCGCGCGGCATCTCTCCCATGGCGGCATAGCAATCGCGCGCCGCCATCCCGAGCCCTTCGATCACGGCGCGGATTACATCCGGAAAGCGGTGGCTGGCATTCAACCCGATCAGGCTGGCCCGAGCGTCCGCATTGACAAAGGGGCCGCGCTCTCCTGCCTCCGAGATATAGGGGTGGTAGACCAGCGCGCCGGGGGTTGAGTGGTCCAACCAGTCATCGATCCTTGCGACCAGATCCGCATGGCTGGGCGCGTCGCCCATCTCGCCGATCAGATCGCTGGCCAGGTCCAGCGCCCAGTCGATGTTCAGCGTGGCCGCCATGTTGGTCTGCACCTGCGTGACCAGATCGGGAATCGGCAAGCAGATGACATACCCGGTGCCTTCGGCATTCAAATGCACCCGGTCCGAGGTCACGGCGCGCATATGCACCCCGGTCGACCCCACCGTGGAACAGGCCGCGCCTGCATCGCCTGTATGCACGCCTGCGCCCAGCGCAGTCATAACCATATCGACATAGCCCAGTGACACCGGCGTGCCCTGCAACAGACCGGTTTGCGCGGCGGCCTCGGCGGTCAGCGGAAAGGTCTGCCGGGTGCCGTCCACGATCTCGGGCAGCAGATGGCGGCGGGTTTCCAGACCCAAAGCCGCGATGACCGTGTCGCTGTAGAGGCGAGTGCGGAAATCGCCAAAGGTAAAACTGGCCTCAGAGGGGTCCGTCGCGCGGATGCCCGTCAGGTTCAGAAACAGCCAATCCTTGCAATGCAGCGCGACTTCGGCCCGGTCCAGATTTTCTGGCTGATGCGCCTGCATATGCGCCATCTGGCTGCCTTGCTGGCAGGTGTTCAGGCCGGTTCCGGTGGCTTCAAACCGGGCGCGCTCGGCACTCCCTTGGGCAAGGCGCTTCACAGTCGGCGCTGCCCGGGCATCCAGCCAAAGCCATGCGTCCGCGACCGCCTCGTTTCCCTTGCCCGCCAGCCAAGTCCCATCGCCCTGACCGGTCACGGCGACGGCCGCAACGCGCCGCGCCAGAGTGTCGATCTTGTCGCCCAGACCGCGCAGGGCAGTCGCGCAATCCGTCCACGTCTGAGGCAAGGACTGCGTGGCCGATCCATCCGCGCCCAGCACATAGCGATTGCGCACCGAAGATACGGCCAGTTGCTGCCCGCGCAAATCAAAGGCAACCGCCTTGATGACCGAAGTCCCCGCGTCGATGCCGATGATCAAGTCCCGCGAATCGGTCATTTGGCACTGCCTGCTGGCCGTTCTGTCAGGTCGCGCGTCATGTCCTCTTCCCCTTTATCGTCTTGCCGTGATCCTCACTCCACGACCGCTCCCCTATCAGGTGAAGCGACCGACACCGCGCAAATCGCTCGGCGTCAGGTTGCATCAGGTGTAACATGAAAATTTTCACTTGGGTGAATTTTTTTGCAGACAGAGTAATTTTTTTCACCTATGGTCAAGTCAATCGGTCGCAGCTCAAGGGCGGACCAAGCGGTTGTTCAGATCACCGGGTTGAGGAGCCCCTGAGCAACCAAGGGGGAGGAAATATGTTATTCGCCAAAGGCGTAACAATTGCCCCGTAAAATTGATGGCGCTTCGGCGTCCAAACGGCACAGCCCTTCGGCACAGTCGAAGCGGCGGATTGGCACATCGGAATGGTGGGCCACGAAAAACGGAGGAGCGACGACGCCATGGCTATGACCGGACATGCCCCGACAGGTGACAGCAAAACCACCAAACGTCGCGCGATTGCCGCTATCGCTATGATTGTTCTCTTGGGCGCGATCGGGCTGGACACCAAGGTAGTGCGGATCGGCTCGGACGAGGATGCCCGCCAGCAGGCCTTCAACCCCGACGTTTTTGGCCGGACCGAATTTCCACGCATCCGCGATCTGGTGATGGAACGCGCCCCGGCGGCTGCCAAGCTGGCCACGGATCTGGTCGCCGACAAGAAAGCTGCGATTGACAGCTATGGTACCATGGCCGGTGCTTTCCCGGTGCTTCCGGTCACGCTGACCGGTACCGTCGGTGAGGGCAAGTCGGGCATCTTCTATGTCACCGTCGAGGGGCTGCCGGATGGCACCAAGGTGCGCGTTCAGACCGGCCCGGCGATCAACGGGACTGAACTGCGTGACATTCCCGGCGACATCGACTTTGGCGCTTTCAAAAACCAGATCGAATATCAGAACGTTGGCAGCGGCATCAATCGCGCCATGTCGGCCGAGGTGCTGTCTGATCTGGACCGTGACGCCCTGCCCGGCAAGACCATCACCGTCACCGGGGTTTTCAAGTTGATCAACCCGAAGAACTGGCTGGTGACCCCTGTCGCGCTAGAGGTGAAGGAATGAAAACTCCCGCGCACGACGAAACTCCGACCAGCGCGCCGGACACCCACGAGGTTGTTCTTGCCGCGCGCAATGTGGCCAAGTCCTTTGGCGCGGTACAGGCGCTGAAAGGCGTGAACTTTGATGTCCATCGCGGGCAAGTCACCACGCTCTTTGGCGAAAACGGCGCGGGCAAGTCGACCCTGATGAAGGTCCTGTCCGGCGTCCACCTGCCAACATCCGGCGAGCTGATACTGGACGGCAAGCCGGTCCAGATCACATCCACCGTCGCGGCGCGGGAGCTGGGGATTTCGATTATCCATCAGGAGCTGAGCCTCGCCCCAAACATGAACGTGCGCGACAATATATTTATGGGCCGCGAAATCATGGGTCCGTTCGGCGTGAACTATGCCGAAGAGGAACGTCAGGCGCGCGACCTGATGCGCGAGTTGGAAGAAGACATCGACCCGCTGACCCCGGTCGAAGACCTGCGCCTTGGCCAGCAACAGATCGTCGAGATCGCCCGCGCGCTGTCCGTCCGCTCTCGTATTCTGATCATGGATGAGCCGACCTCGGCGCTGTCTGCCTCGGAGGTCGAAGTGTTGTTCAAGGTCATTCACGACCTGAAGGCACGCGGCGTCAGCATCGTTTATATCTCGCACCACCTCGAAGAAGCGCTGACCATCACCGACCACGCCGTGGTGCTGCGCGATGGCACGATGACCGCCTATGCCCCCCGAGCCGAAATTGATCTGGAATGGATCGTGCGCAACATGGTGGGCGAAAACTTTGACCTTGGCACCCCGCCCGAGGGCCATGAAATGGGTGCGCCGGCGCTGCAACTCGAGGCGCTTAGCGTGCCTGCGGCCTCGGGCGCCGGCAATGCGGTGGATCGGTTGGATCTGTCGGTCAGGGCGGGCGAGGTTGTTTGCATTTACGGTCTGATGGGCGCGGGTCGCACCGAGATGATGGAATGCGTCGCGGGGCGCCTTGGGGCGACAGGTGGGCGCGTTCTGCTGCACGGACAGGATGTGTCGGGCCTGACCATCGCCGAGCGCATCAACGCCGGGCTTGTTCTGGTCCCGGAGGATCGCCAGCGCGACGGGTTGGTGCAGACCATGACAGTCGGGCGCAACCTGTCACTGGCCTCGATCGGGAATTTCACGCGCGGCTTGCTGACCAACCGCAAGGACGAAGCACAGATCGTCGAACAGTCGATCAAGGAAGTCACCGTCAAGACCGATGGCCCGGATGCGCCGATTGGCTCGCTGTCTGGGGGCAACCAGCAAAAGGTGGTGATCGGCAAGATGCTGGCCACGCACCCTTCGGTGGTTTTGTTGGATGAACCCAGCCGGGGCATCGACATCGGCGCCAAGGCCGAGGTCTTCCGCATTCTGGCTGAGCACGCAAAGCAGGGCATGGCGGTGATCTATTCGACCTCGGAAGTCGGAGAATGCCTTGCCATCGCCCACCGCATCATCGTCATGCGCCGCGGCCGGATCGCCGCCGAATTCACCCATGACACCACCAAAGAAGCGATCATGGCCGCCTCGGGCGAAAGCCTGGTCGCCTGATGAACAAGCCGCAGGGAGAGCCGATCATGTCGGAGACCACGACAAACGGAACCAAGGCCGAAGGCAAGAAGGGCGGCGTCAACATCGTCCATCTGCTGCTGGAAGGCCGGGCCTTTTTCGCTCTGATCGCCATCATTGCGATCTTTTCCTTCCTGTCGCCGAATTATGCCACCATCGGGAATTTCCTGATCATGGCGAACCACGTGGCGATCTTTGGCCTTTTGGCGATTGGCATGATGCTGGTAATCCTGAATGGCGGTATCGACCTGTCGGTCGGCTCGGTTCTGGGACTGACGGGGGTCTTTGCGGGCTTTCTGATGCAAGGGGTCGAAATCGAGGCGGCCGGGGTCATCCTGTACCCGCCGGTCTGGGCCGTTGTCGTGCTGACCATCGCGCTAGGGGCCTTTGTCGGCTTTGCAAACGGCATCCTTGTCGCCTATTTCCGGGTGCCTGCTTTCGTGGCGACGCTTGGCTCGCTATACGTCGCGCGCGGTGTGGCGTTGCTGATGACCAACGGTCTGACCTACAACAATCTTTCAGGCAGATCCGAGCTTGGCAACACCGGCTTTGACTGGCTCGGCTTCAACCGGATCGCGGGCATCCCGATCGGCGTGATTGTCCTGACGGTCGTCGCGCTGGCCGCCGGGCTCTTGCTGTCGCGCACCGCATTTGGCCGCTGGCTCTATTCCTCTGGCGGCAATGAGCGCGCGGCGGAACTGTCGGGTGTTCCGGTCAAGCGTGTGCAGATCATCGTCTATATGCTCTCGGGCATTTGCGCCGCCATCGCCGGGCTTGTCCTGTCCTCACAGCTGACCTCGGCCGGGCCGACCGCTGGCACCACCTACGAGCTGACGGCCATCGCCGCGGTTGTGGTTGGCGGGGCGTCCTTGATGGGCGGGCGGGGCACCGTGCGCGGCACTTTGCTGGGCGCTTTTGTCATCGGCTTTCTGTCCGACGGCCTCGTGATCATCGGCGTCAGTTCCTACTGGCAGACCGTCTTTACCGGCGCGGTCATCGTGCTCGCCGTGATGCTGAACTCGATCCAATACGGCGGCGCAGGCAAGAAAACCTGATCCCCACCCGCTTTTCACACCTGCATGGGGCAAGAGGAGGCCCCTCCGCGGAAACCGCCGGTCAACCGGCACACCACCAACCCAAGGGAGACTGAACAAATGATGACTTTTACCAAACGCACGCTTCTGGCCGCTGCCGCATCGCTGCCGCTGATGGCAGGGTCGGCATGGGCCGAAGGCCTGATCTCGATCATCGTGAACGACCCGGCGAACCCCTACTGGTTCACCGAGGGCGAAGTTGCCAAGGCCACCGCCGAAGAACTGGGCTATGAAGCCACCGTCGCCGCGCACAAGGGCGACACCAACGTCGAATCCAACCTTGTCGACGCTGCCATCACCAATGGCGCCAAGGCCATCATCCTTGACCCCGCGAACGCGGACGGCTCGATCGGCGTGGTCAAAAAGGCCAAGGAGGCTGGCATCCCGGTCTTTCTCGTGAATGCCGAGATCAACGAAAGCGGTCTCGCCATCGGCCAGCTGGTCTCGAATAACGCGCAGGGCGCCGCCCTTGGCGCCGTGGCTTGGCAGGAAATGGTTGGCGACAGCGCCAAATATGTCGAATTCTTCGGCAACCCGGCGGACAACAACGCCGCCACGCGCTCCAACGGTTATGAAACCGTCATCAGCCAATATCCGGACCTGATGCAGGTTGCGGAAGAAGTGGCCAACTGGGACCGCACCCAAGGCTACAACAAGATGCAGTCGATCATTCAGGCCAACCCCGACTTTACGGCCGTGATTTCGGGCAACGACGAAATGGCTTTGGGGGCGATTGCGGCGCTGAAAGAAGCCGGCAAGCTGGACGGCGTGACCGTCGGTGGTTTTGACGGATCGCCCGATGCGGTGGCGGCCGTGAAAGCGGGCGAGATGGCCTATACCGTGCTTCAGCCGGTCGCCGTTTTCTCGCGCGAGGCTGTGATCCAGGCAGACTACTACATCAAGAACGGCTCACCGATGGTTGATGAAGAAAAGCAACTGTTCGACTGCCTGCTGATCACCGCAGACAATGTCGCCAACTACACCGCGCCCTTTACTCTTTCCGAGTAATCGGCCCCTCACTCCCTGAGGACCTGAGAGGCGCCCTTTGCGGCGTCTCTCTTTTTTTTGCGCCGGGGTCTGCGATAAATTCAGTCAGGATCGGCGGATTACCTATGAACACAGGACCGCACGGAAGAATGCCGCACCACTGCACGGCCCCGGCATGACACTATCGTTGGCGGCTTGACCGGGTCCAAGGCTCGGCGCCTTTCACGTTCACGAAGATGCGATACAGCGACGTTGTTCCAGCAATATACATCCGAAATCCATCCGCCCCGCCAAAGGCGAGGTTTGCCACCGTCTCGGGGACAAGGATCTTGCCCAGCAATGTCCCGTCCGGCGCAAAGCAATGCACGCCATCCGCCGCCGAGGACCACAGATTGCCCTGCGTATCCACGCGCATCCCGTCAGGCAGGCCGTTGTCGATGGTGGCGAAGACACCCGCATCCGTCAGCGCTCCGCCCTCTGCCACGTCGAACTGGCGGATGACCGAAGGCACGGCATCGTCATGGCTCGATCCGCTCTCTGCGATGTACAAACGGCGTTCGTCCGGCGAAAAGACCAGCCCGTTCGGCTGCACGAAATCCGAGACGACCGGCGCGAGCGTTCCGGTCACGGGATCAAGGCGAAAGACGTGATTGGCGGCCTGTTCGCGCGGCGCTTCATGGCCCTCGAAACTCGAAAGGATGCCATAGGTCGGATCAGTAAACCAAACCGCCCCATCCGAGCTGACGACAACGTCATTGGGGGAATTGAGGCGCTTTCCGTCATAGCTGTCCGCCAGCACAGTCAAAGTGCCGTCAAACTCGGTCCGGACCACGTCGCGGGCACCGTGACGGCAGCCGATCAGGCGGCCTTGCCTGTCGCGCGTGTTGCCGTTGTTGAACTGCGATCCCGCGCGATAAACGCTGAGACCCTCGCGGTCGCTATAGCGCATGATACGCTGTGACGGGATGTCAGAGAACAACAGGCATTCGTGATCCCCGAACCAGACCGGCCCTTCGGTCCATGTGAACCCGGTGGCCAACTGCTCAAGCTGTGACATCGGGTGTACAAGGCCAAGGAAACGGTCGTCGTGGGTCTGGAGATGATCGGGAAGGTGGATCATGCGCGAAGCCTCCTGGTGCTGGCGGCAATGACGATGCCGATGATGATAAGCCCGGTCAGAACCATGCGGACCCCGGCGCCAAAGCCGTAGGAGTTCAACATGGACACGACAAGGAACATGAACAGCGACGCGCCCCAGACGCCCGGCACGTTGGAAAAACCACCCGCGATCGAGGTGCCGCCAATCACCACCACGGCGATCGAGGTCAACAGATATTCCTGCCCCATGTTCAGCGCCGCGCCACCCGAAAACGACGCAAGGAAATAGCCTGCGACCGCGGCAAAGACCGTGACGGAAAGGTAGGTCGTCGCGCGGACCATTTCGACCGGCACACCGGCCAGACGCGCGGCGCGCAGGTTCTGCCCCGACGCCAACAGCCAGCGGCCAAAGACGGTGCGCTCAAGCACGACCCACACGGCGATGGACAGCACAAGCGCCACAAGCGCCACATTCGGCAAGCCGAAAGTGCGACCCGTGGCAAAGTCGGCAAGTCCCGCCGGCGGCTTGATCCGCAGGCCCCGGTTGGACCAGATGGCCAGCGACTGGTAGATCAACGATGCCGCAAGCGTTGCAATGATAGGCGGCAGGCGCAACAGGTAGATCAGGGCGAAATTCGCCATCCCCGCGCCCAATCCAACTCCAATCGCGATCAGCAACCCAAGGGCAGCGGTGCCCGGATCGCTTCCCATCGCCTTGAGCGAAAGCGTACCGGCCAAAGTCATGACGGCAGGAATGGACAGATCTACGTTGCCGGGGCCAAGCGTGATGACCAGCATCTGCCCCAAACCGACGATGGCCGCGAAGGCTCCGAAGGACAGCGCGGCATAGGCCAGTTCTCCGGCACCGCGGCCTTGGGTCAGGGCGATGATCAAGGCAAAGGCGGCAGCGGCAGCCAGCCACGACCAGATCCACGGGCGCCCGGCAAGGGTTTTGAGCATCACCATGTCAGGCCCCTTCCCTGTTGCGGCGGGTAAAGATCAGCCGCGCGGTCAGAACAAGGATCAGGATCGCCCCCTGCGCCCCGATCTGCCAATCCGGCGACAGGCGCAGGAACGACAGGAACGAGGCGGCCAGTGTCAGGGTCAGCGCCCCGATCACCGCGCCCACCGGGCTGACCTTGCCGCCGATAAACTCACCGCCGCCAAGGATCACCCCCGCGATGGACAAAAGCGTGTAGCGCAACGCGATGTTCGCATCTGCGGCGGTCGTCAGTCCGACCAGCGCCATTCCCGCCAGCACGCCAAACAGACCGGCCAGCGCATAGGCCAGCGCCTTGAGCCGCAGCAATGGCCAGCCCGCCCGCGCCACCGACGCCGGGTTGCCTCCGACGCCGCGCAAAACTGTTCCGATACCGGACCGGATGATCAGAAAATGCGTCAGAACCGCGATCAGGATCGAGGCGACGACGGCCATAGGCATCAGCGGCGGCTTGACCGTCATGATCGCGCGCAGCCATCCCGGCGCGGCCCCGCCAGGCGACGGCAGGATGAACAGGGCCAGTCCGCCCCAGACAAATGACATGCCCAGCGTGACCACGATGGCGGGCAGCTCGAACCGGTGGATCAGCGCCCCCATCCCGGCATAGGCCACCACCAGGGCCGCCAGAACCAGAACGCCCAGCATCGGCGTGTCATGCAGAAAGGTCGCTGTGACACAGGCCACCAGCGACACGAAGGCCCCCAAGGACAGGTCGATATCGTTGACCATGATGATCATCATCTGCGCGATGGTCGCCAAGGCGATGGGCACCGCGAGATTGAACAGCAGGTTGACCCCGAAATAGCTCATGGCGCGGGGCTGCAGATAGAAGGTCGCCGCAAGAAGCACGACCAAAGACAGCACCGGCAACAAAATGCGGTGACGCGCGAAAAGTCGGATCATGCGGCGCTCTCCTGCATTTCGAACGAGGCTTCGAGGATGCGTTCCTCGGTGATGTCAGCGCCGGTCAACTCGGCCGAGATCTGCCCGTTGCGGAAGACGAAGACGCGGTCGCATTGGCAGATTTCCTCGGTCTCGGTGGAATACCACAGGAAGGTTCGGCCGCCCGCTGCCTCGGTCCGGATCATGTCATAGACATCCTGCTTGGTGCCGACATCGACGCCGCGCATCGGATCGTCCATCACCACGACCGGCGCAGACGAGGCCAAGGCGCGGGCGAACAGCACTTTCTGCTGATTGCCGCCCGACAGCGAAAGGATCGGATTGAGCATATCGTCCGTGCGAATACCGATACGTTTTTTCCATTCGGCCGCAACGCGGATCTCGTCTTCGTGGTCCACAAGACCGCGGTTGGCCTTTTGCGGCAGGATGGAAATCGAGACATTGCGCAGGATCGACCAGAGCGGCAGGATACCGTCCCGCCCGCGATCCCCGGCGACAAAGACCATTTCGCTGGCCCTGCCCCGGCGCCAGGATGACGTGTTATCAAAGTACAGGCGTGCCAGCGCCTCGGCCTGACCGTGACCGGCCAACCCTGCCAACCCGATCACCTCGCCCTTGCGCGCACAAAGACCGTCCTGCGTCCGCAGGATCTCTGGTCCCAGTTCACTGGCGCGAGGCGCGGCGCCCTCGGGTTTTTCAGCGGCGACATGGCCCATGGCATCGACCAGCGAAGCGCGGTCGAATACCTCGGTCGCCCCTTCGGCAACGACTTTGCCGTCCTTCATGACGACAATGCGCGAGGCCACCTGAAAAATTTCGCCCATCATGTGGGAAATGAAAATGACTGCGCCGCCCGCCGTGCAGAAGTCTTTGATATGGGACAGAAGTTGTTGGGCGATGCCCGCATCCAGCGACGACGTGGGTTCATCCAGGATGACCAGCCGCGCCTTGGATCCGCGCGGCGCAAACCCGATGGCGATTTCGACCATCTGGCGTTCAGCGATCGACAGGGTATCAACCTCGGCATTTGCGTCGATGCCGTGACCGGGAAAGACAGTATCGAGGCTTTGGGCGATTTCCGCCCGCGCCGTGCGGCGCCAACCGATGCCTTTGAGGGCGCTGTGCGAGATCCGCAGGTTTTCGGCGACGGTCAGGTTCGGGCAAAGCGACAGCTCCTGAAAGACGGATCGCACGCCTGCCTCAAGCGCCTTTGCCGCGCCGCTTGCGGGAAAGGCCACCGCGCCCCCCGAGGGCGCGAGTCCGCCGTTGACAAGGTTGACCAGCGTCGACTTGCCCGCGCCATTATGGCCAACAAGCCCGATACATTCGCCCGGCTCTATTGAAAGACTGACGCCGTCAAGCGCCCTGACCGCACCGAAGTGTTTTTCGGCATCGGTCAGGGCGACGATGGGCGTGCCTTGTGTTTCGGCACGTGTCATCTTGGTTTACATCGAACTCGCGATGGCAGCCTTGGCGTCTTCCAGCGAATAGTTGGTGGTCGCAACCGAACCTTCGGGCGTGCCCGCCAGCGTTTCGTCCAGCGTATCCTGCGTGACTTTCAGGAAAGGCACCGTCAGGTCTTTGGGCACTTCGGCACCATCCAGCACCTGCTGCGCCACCCAGAAGGCCAGCGAAGCAACACCCGGCGCGATCGACAGCGACAGCGTTTCATAGCCGTTGGCGTCGCGCTGATCGGCCCACCACTGCATTTCGTCCTGACGATTGCCCAGCACGATCAGCGGTGTGTCGCGGCCACCGGCCTTGAAGGCCTGCGCGGCACCATAGCCGTCCCCGCCCTGCGTGACCACGCCGACAACATCCGGCAACGACGGAAGGACACCGGCAACAGCCTTTTGCGCCACGTCTTGCGCCCAGTCACCATGCACCGAGCCGACGATCTTGAACTGCGGGTTTTCTTCTACGCCTGCGTGGATGCCAGCGGAAATCTCGTCATCGACGAAAACGCCCGCAAGGCCGCGAATTTCAAGCAGGTTGCCACCATCGGGCAGACGCGTGGCAAGATATTCAACCTGCTGGCGTCCCATTTCCTTGAAATCCACAGCGATGCGCCAGGCGCAGGGCTCGGACACGATGCCGTCAAAGGACACGACGGTGACACCGGCATCGCAGGCTTCCTTGATCGCGCCGTTCAGCGCGGTCGGGGAAGCGGCGTTGACAACGATGGCGTCATACCCCTGCAGGATCATGTTCTGGATTTGCGCGGCCTGTTCGGTGGCCTGGTTTTCAGAGGTGGTGAAGGCATCGGCGGCGGCAACGACACCATCCTTGACCGCCTGTGAGCCGACCTCTTCCCAGGATTGCAGCATCGCCTGGCGCCACGAATTGCCGGCATAGTTGTTGGAAAGCGCGATGCGCTTGTCGGATGTATCAGCTTGAACGGCGGACGCAGCCATGGCGATGGCTGCTGCGCTGAGCAACAGTCGTTTCATGTTCAGATTTCCTCCCATTGAACCGCAGCTTGGCTGCCGCGGCTATGTCAGCGCGTATCAATCCTGACCCGGCGCTGGCGTGACTGTTCCACAGCGCTGGATTTGCTGTAAAGAACCTCAGCCGCAAACTTGTTGCGGGTTCCCGCAAGTTGAATGCGGTCAATACGGTTCTCGGCGCGTCGCTTGATGTGTATCCTGACTCAGAAGGCGCCGTGCCGCGCCGGGAGGAAATATGACCGAACTCGCTATGCGGCCCTCAGAGACCGCGAACCGCCGCGACATTTTTCTGCGGATCTCCAAACATCTCGCGTGCGAGGTCGAGATTCAGTCGGCACTCGCCGCTGTTGCCGGAGAGATCGGCGAAGTTCTGCCCTTCACCCATGTGGACATCTGCCTGCTAGATGGCCTTGACTGGGTCGTGTCCTACGAAGTCGGGATCAAAACCCGTTGGTCGCGGCGCCGCACGCGGCTGAGCGCCTCGCCGATCCGCGACCTGCTGCGCGGCAAGACCGAGTATATGCTCTGCGAAAACGCCATGGAGGATCCGCGCCAGACCTTCCCCGGCGCCACAAGCGAGCCGATCTTCAACCACCGCCTTCGGTCGCGCATGCATGTGGGGATGCGGGTCATGGGGCAGTTGATCGGAACACTCAATATTTCGCACAGCGAAACCGGGCTGTTCGACGAAGACAGCCTGCGTTTGGCGCAACATCTGGCCGATTTGCTCGCGCCTTATTTTCACGCTCTTCGTTCAATCGAAAAGGCGCAGCGCGACGCGTCCGTGCGGGCCGAGGTTCAGTCGCGCGAAGAAGGCTTGCGGCAGGGCGCGCTGCGTTTGACCCAGGCGCTGGAACAAGAACGGCAGCGGATCGGCATGGACCTGCACGACCAGACCTTGGCAGATCTCACGCGGTTGTTGCGCCTTGTCACCAGCGAAGGCGCAAATCTGTCGCCCGAGATTCTGGCCGACAGCCTGTCAACTTGTGTGCGCGATCTTCGCCGGATCATCGACGAAGCGGTGCCCTCTCAGCTGCAACTGTTCGGCTTCTGCCATGCCATTTCCGAACATCTGGAAAAGGCCGCCCGACAGTCCGATACAATTGTCACGACGGTCGAGGACCGCACCGACGGCGCCATCGACAACATTGGCGACACCGCGCGCACAGCCCTGTTCCGCATCGCCCAAGAGGCGACGAACAACGCCCTGCGCCATGCAGGGGCCAGCCGGATCACGGTGATCATCGACCACGACATCGCCGGGGCGCTGTGCCTGTCTGTGCAGGACAACGGCTGCGGACTGTCCCGCAATGGCCCTTCGCGGCGGTCGGGTCTTGTGCACATGGAAACACGCGCCCGGTTGATCTCGGCCCGCCTCGACATCTCCGAAAGCGACGGGACGCGGGTCACGGTCACACTGCCGCGCGGCAAGGAGGTTTCACAATCATGAAACTGCTTGTGGTTGAGGATGATCCGTTTCACGCCCAGTTCATGCTGGACACCATTGCGCGCGCCCTGCCCGACGTGACCGAGATTACCCATGTGGTCGATGGTGCCGAAGGCGAGGCCGAATTTCTCAGCGGCGGCTACCTAGCCGTTGTGCTCGACCTTCAGATGCCGCGGCGCAACGGTGTCGAAGCAGCGCGCGCGATCTGGGCCAGTCGGCCTGAAACCCGCATCCTGTTCTGGTCAAACTATGCCGACGAAGCCTACCTGCGGGGCATCACCAAGATTGTGCCCGAAGAAAGCGCCTATGGCTACGTTCTGAAAACCGCTTCGGTCAGCCAATTGGAACTGGCGCTGCGGGCGGTGCTGATGGAAGGCCAGATCATGGTGGACCGCGAGGTGCATCGTTTGCAGAAACGTGTGGCCACCCCGCGCGACGCGCTCAGCGAAAGCGAATTTGCCGTGCTTGTGGATGTGGCGCTTGGCCTGACGGACAAGGTCATTGCCGAACGGCGCGCCATGTCACTCCGATCCGTCCAGAACCGGTTGTTATCGCTTTACGACAAGCTGGGTGTCGACGGAGAAGACACTGGCGTGATCAACAAACGCACCCGCGCCATCAACCGCGCCTTGCTGACCCGGACACTGAACGTGGAAACACTGGTCTCGGCCGAGCGCGAGATGACGCAGTGGCTCGCACAGCACTGATGTCGGTTGAAATGGCGATCCCTGAACGACTGACTTGCAATTTTGAAGGTCAGCATATCAAGTAATTTCAGAGACTTAAAGGCCAGGCACTCTGGAGAGTGTCATTCGGTGCGTCGCCACGCCCTCAAGCTCCCAAAGTGTGGCTTTTCTTCCGTCAGTTACACATCCGATAAACCGACCGCTCTGAAATCGATAGCTCCTTGGCCATCCGCCCCTTTGATAGCCCTTGCTCGAGGAGTGCCTGAACTTGTCCCATAGTGCTTCCTTCCAGTCCTGCGAAAGGATCACACCATCAAACCGTGGGATCAAACACCTAAAGAGCAGCATGCATATCCGAAGATGAGCCAACAACCTCAACGATGGTTTCTACCGGAGTTCCAAGTCTCAGGGAAACCAGCGATTGCCGATCATTTGCCCTGAAGCGGCCTTCGGCATACCCGCAGCGAATTCAAACTTTGTCCGCTCACCTGACCTTTCCCAAACCGCGCTCAAGGTCCGGCTTTGGTCACAAATGCTTGATGTTTGGCCCAAGATAGCGTGACGTCCCCGCTGACATGATCTGAAATTTGCGCCGCGCCGCGTTCAAAGCCTGTGGCGTTCCACATAGGGCAAGGCCGCCCAAACACGCAGGATTTCGCCTGCAACACAGCATCGGGCGATTGAATTTTCAGACAAGGGCGCGGCGCAGTGGTATGATAAGTGACCGATCGTTTGCCCCGTTCGGGCGGCTTGGGGCCGGTGTATCCTTGTCTGAAAGACCCATATAATGCTGTCTATGCATGCGATGCCCGAGGCCTTCAGCGTCGGGGAATGCGACGCGATCGTGGCCGCCATATCCCAAGCTCCCACCGATCCGGCGCTGCTGGTCGGGCGCAACCGTGACCACAACATGCGCGGTGCCGATCTGGTGTGGACCGACGAGGTTGACGGGCTGGGCTGGGTGATGGACCGGCTGATTGATCTTGTGCGGGTGGCGAACCGCGATCACTTTGGTTTTGATTTGACCGCCTTTGAGGAAAGCCCGCAGGTGGCGATCTACCGAGCCACCGCTGCGGGGCATTTTGTGTGGCATTCGGACATTGGCCGCGGGCCAATTTCGGCCAAACGCAAGCTGACGCTGGTGCTGCAACTGTCGCCGCACGGCGACTATGAGGGCGGCACGCTTCAGGTGATGCCCGGTGTGCAGGTGCTGGACGCCAGTCGGGCGCAGGGCTGTGTGACCGTGTTCCCCAGCTTTACGCTGCATCAGGTCACACCGGTGCGCAGTGGCGTGCGCCATTCGCTGACAGTCTGGGCGCACGGGCCTGCGTTCCGGTGAACGGGGCGGACCGCAGATGTGTTGAACGAGCTCGAAAGCAGCCATTGGCGCAGGCGCAGCGAATGCTCACGTCCTCCGCTCAGCAGACCTCTATGCAAAGCGCAGCGAATTCACACTTGCCGCCACTATCCTCACGTCCCGTAACGAGCAAGCTCGGCGATCGTCATGCGGCGGATCCTGCGGCGGTCGCGGCGGCTGAAGATCTGACGGGTCTGGGGTTCGGTCGGAACGACCATCCAGGGCGTGCGGCGGGTCACGACGCGGAAGGTGCGCTTGGCCGCCACCTCCAGATCGTCGCCTCCGAACGCGCCGGTGACCATCACCTCGATCAATTGCAACTTGTCCTGAAGGTCCTGCAGGCCGCCAAGTTCCGAGTCGGATACGTGGATCGACAGTTCGATCATGTGCCGGAAAGAGCCGATAGACATGAAGTCGCCCTGGTTCAGCGGGCCGTGACTGGTGACGTCGCGGGGCGGATCTTCTTCCTCGGGAGTCCGGAGCAGGTCCCGGTCAGTGATTGCGGCCTGGCAGGTGGACCCGTCAGCGAGGGTCATAGTGAAATAGACGTTCAGCGGGTAGATAGGCTCTTGGCTCATGTTGGACACGAGGCAAAGCGCGTCGATATCCGCACCTTTCCCACGATTGATGAGAATGCGCGGCTTACGGGATCGCAGAAACGTAAACAGGAAGAGCTGCAAATAAAGGATCCATACGGCGAGCATCCCCACGTTGATAGCGATATTCAGGATCGCGCTGTGCTGTGTCAGCCAGTCCACTAGAACTCCATTGATCGTCGGCCGCCTGGGTTGGTCTAAGGGTGGAACGCGGGGCTTGCTTAACTGTTCCAAGGCGGCCGGGCGCAGCAGTCAAGACATTGAGGGTGACCACGGTTCGCAAATTTGCGGCGACCGCGCGTCTGCGTATTGCGCACTTTCAAGCGGGGCGCAGCATCGTCCTAGACATTACCATTGTGTGGGTTGCCCGGTTTCGGGAAAGCAGCCTTGGAATTTCGCAACTGCATCGAACTGCGTGCTGCGCTTGGTGGGAATGTCGTGAAAGGGCTGATTCCGTGGAAAAACACCCGTTCGCGAGTGCAGAATATCGACGGCTGAACATGGCGTGAGCGCCTTTCCTGTC